>NZ_BOVK01000015.1 GCF_018403685.1 Xylanibacillus composti | reverse complement strand
TCGATCCACACTGAAAGTGACATTTTCTTAGAAAAGTTAAGGTGACATTTTCACAGACTATTGACAACAGGCACGATTTGGTGTTGCATCCCTCACAACATCGTGCTATTATATGATATGTTGTCCCAGTAGCTCAGCTGGATAGAGCAACGGCCTTCTAAGCCGTCGGTCGGGGGTTCGAATCCCTCCTGGGACGCCATACATATTACATCTAAAGGGGCTGTCCCATAAGCCCAAAAATCATGGCTGAAGGGACAGCTATCTCTTGTAAATCCGATATTCCTTAAAAAATGGTTGGGCAGAGTGTGTTACTCTTGCCCAACCATTTGTCTTTTTTGATCTATTTTTGCTTTCTTCATCAAGTTATGAGCGAGCGAAAGCCACCCGACTTCTAGACTGACTTTTGTCAGCCCTCGAAGCAGGAAACGGCGGAACCCTCGATTGTTCTTCATTTGCCCAAACACACTTTCCGGTTCGATCATTCGTCGTACAGCTAAGGCGTAACCTTCTTCGCTACTCAGCTTGTCCCGCATTTGTTTTTTGTATCGTAAATACTTCATGCTGATTCTCAGCTCACGGTTTCCAGCTGCTTTCGTACAGCTGCTCTTGAGTGGACAATCCAAGCAACTCTGACTGCGATAATGACGGTGTACAACCTCGTATCCGCTGTCTGTCTTTCCCTTGCTTTCACGATGGAAGAATAGCTCCTGGCCATTGGGGCAGATCCACGCATCTGTTTCCTCGACATAGGTCCAATTATCGATCTTGCTGATGTCTTCCTTCCACTTCTTCGACTTTTCCTTGTGGTACGTTCCATACTTTACGATGGCCTCAATCTTTTCTTCTTCCAGGTACGCGTAATTCTCTTCTCCACCGTAACCTGCATCTGCAATCACGGTGCTTGGCAATTTGCCTAGATTCGCTTTGACCTTCTCTAGATGGGGCTTCAAACATCGTGTGTCCGTAGGTCGTTGATGAAGACTGTATCCCACAATGAACTGATTCTCTGTTCCGATTTGCACATTGTATCCTGGCTTCAGTTGACCATTTCGCATATGGTCTTCCTTCATGCGCATGAAGGTCGCATCAGGATCGGTCTTGCTGAAGCTGTTTCGATCTCCGAGTACGTCCTCGTACCGTTCGTACTTTTGCAGGCGAGGGAGCAAGTCTTTGCGTATTTGACGCACGGCTTTCTTCAGTGGCTTGTCCTTCGGCTTTGCTTGGAGCTTCTCTTCCAGTTGCTTGACCGCTGTCTCGAGCTTTTCACTCGTCAGTTCTGCCTCTTCTCCCAGTTCGTTCAAGTCCTTGCTATGATGGAGACGATCTTCATCTTTTTCCGCCTCTTCGATGGACGCGAATAGTGTCTTTACCTTTTCTTGAAGTCTCATTTTATGTTTTACAACGGCCTTCCCCCAGACAAAGGTATACCGATTGGCATTGGCTTCAATTTTGGTTCCATCCACGAAATAATGCTCCAGCTTCACATACTTCTCATCGGCCAGAAATTGAAGTACAGCCGTGAAGACGCTCTCCAAGATATCTTTCATTCGTTCTGAGCGAAAGCGGTTGATCGTGCGGAAGTCCGGACGCTGTCTGCCGGCGATCCACATAAACATAATGTTTTCACGAACGGCCTTAGCAATTTGACGGGAAGAGTAAATGTGTTGGGTGTACGCATAAATGAGGACTTTGGTCAGCATCTTGGGGTGGTAACTATCCCGTCCTCCGCCGGGATAGGCGGCATCGAAGATCGCATCATCCAACTGATTGACGGCGACGTTTACGACTCTTACGAGATGGTTAGGTGGAATATCTTCTTCTAAATCCATTGGCAGACAGAGTTGGTCCATGGTATATTGAATGTACAAAGAAATCGCTCCTTTCGGAATGGTTGGTGGTACTTCCATTTTACCAAAGGGCGATTTCTTTTTGTTTATTTTTAGGGATATTCCAAAGAATTTTTAGACTTGGGGTCAGCTTCGGAGAGGAGAACAAAAAGCGCGAGGGTGGGGTATGGGTGGAGGAGTATACGTCCGCCTCTTGAACGTCGTGTTCTCACCTCTGACTAATTTAATAACCAGAACACGATGTTCAACAGCGGCCGGAGCCCATACCCTCACCCGTGAAGAGCAAAGCCATTGTTCTCGAACTAAAGAAGAAGCTGCCCCCAAGTCATTTTATGACTTTTGGGACAGCCCCTTTTCTTTGCTTCTGCATACTGCCTTTGCAAGGATGAACCTGTCATTTCAACCTGCTGCGTGCCAGAATGGCGGCAGCAGGTCCTGTTCATGACATTATCTTCGTACGTTTCACCTGTTCCGCTGAGCGCTTTGTAATACCGCTCAGCGGCTTCCTGAGAACAAACGCCAGAGCAAGGCAAATCGCTGTCATCAACATAATCACGACGATGTCTTTCGTCACGGTCTCCGTATAGATTCCGCCTACCGCTTCTCTTAATAAGCTGATCGCATACGTAAACGGCATATACGGATTTAACGCCTGAAAAATAGGCGCAGTTGTTGCAACTGGGAAGGTGCCCCCCGAACTTGAAAATTGAAGCACCATAAATATGATTGCGATCCCCTTGCCAATGTTGCCGAAGACGGCCAAGAGCGAGTACGTAATCGTAATGAACAAGAGACTGATGCATACAGCAAATACGACAAACCAACCGGGATGAACGGCATAGATATTTAGCAAATAGATGTTGCCCAGTGCCATGATCAACGCTTGACTGACGCCAATCGTCAGAAACGTAAGCCATCTGCCGATAAACATCTGGCGCGGTCGATAGACGCCATTCGGATTTTCCACCTCCGTCTTCAGCAGTGAGATCAATAGCGTGGATCCGACCCAAATCGACAACACACTGTAAAACGGCGCCATTGCGGATCCGTAATTCGGAATCGGATAAAGACGATTTTCTTGAATTTGTACAGGCTGAGACAGAAAATCGCTCTCCTCCGCAATATCTCCTCTAATGATTGCCGCCAGTTCCGCTAACGCATCCTCCTTGCCTTGCAATTGCCTGATCCGATCAGCCGCTTTCCGTACCGCATCCTCCACTTCAGGCAGGTCGTTGCGCATAAAATCCGTACTCATCCCGAATATGCGCTCCAGCTCAGGAAGACGATGCTGTACAAAATCAGACAAGCGGTGAATATGTTCCTCGACTTGGGGCAAGTCGTTGCGGACAAAGTCCGCTGCCTGATGAAGTCTCTGTTCGATTTCCGGCAATTCATTTTGCATGAAGGGAACCGCTGTATTTACTGCCCCCATGAATAGATCAAGTTTATCCTGCATCCCGGAATAAACTTGCTCCAGCTTGTCGCCGATCGCCGGAAGGTCCTGCTGCAGCTCGGACAGACGCTCCAATCCATATTGAATGCCTGACTGGGCACTATTCAATATCTCCTCAAGATTGTCCAAATTTCCCACAACGCTTTGCATGACATCCGATGCAGTCCCGAGCCTTGTAACCAAGGTATTTATGGCTTGTTCGACAGCGGGAACAATCTCGGCATCGAATGAAAGCAGCAGTCTGTCCAACAGCCGATTGGCATCCTGCGACAGCGCGTCCAACTGCATGATAAGCTCCCGCGCAGGCTTCTCCCCGCGTTCCATCACATAGCTGATCTTCTGTACCACTTCCGCCCTTTGCTCCATATTGGATTGCAATGCATGAAGCCACTCGCTCCAATTGTCGAGAATCGGGCTCTGAAGGTGCGTGTTCAATCTGTGCAGCAATTCCGAGGTATGACCGGCAATTTCTGCTCCCTTCGCCAAACTGCTTCCTGTAAAGTTTAGCAGGGGCAGCGCTTTTTCCGGATCGACATCGGCCTCCATCAGCATTCCGGTTAAATCAGATACGGATTGGGAGGTTTGCCGCATCAACAGGAGGTTTTGCTTGATGATACCGGGAAGCAGGGCAAAGGCATCTTCATGCTCTGTCAAGTACTGCTCAAGAGCGCTGGACAAAGCATCTCCCCGCTCAACAAGCTGTCTCACGTCCGGAATGGCCTGTTGTGCCAGGTTCACGATGTGTGCGGCTTGTTCCGTACGGCTAATCGCGCCAGTCATGACTTCTTCCGCCTGATCGAAGTGTTGCACGAGCATACCAAAATGCTCCAATAGTTGTTGAATCTCAGGGATTTTTTGCTGCAGTTCCACAACCCGGTCGGCTGCTTCTGTTATATGAGGCCATTGTTCTTCCAGATGGAGAATGGTCTCCCCGGCCCGATACAAACCGGGAATGTTCTCCTCTATAACGGTAATAGTCTGTGCTTTGTCGTGTAATTCAGGCAGTTTCGTCTCCATCTCAAGCAATGATTGCGCCATATTGTCAATGTGCGGAAGCGATTCTTCTAAGGTCAGCACCGCATGCTCGACCTTTCGAATAGTCGGAAGTTCCTTTTCAATCTCAATTCCAACTTCTTGAAGCTGCTCAAGAACCGTCTCACTAACAGTCCGAATGAAGTTTTCATTCAATTGCGAGGTTAGGGTTGATGCTCCCGAACCGGTAATCTTGGGGGCTACCGCATTAATTTTTTCATTCACCGTATACTCGATGGTCGGTCTCTCCACACGTCCTGTTGCAATGCTGACCAGTTTGCTGGAGAAATCAGCGGGAATCATCAGGCTGGCATAATAGTCGCCTCTTTCGACTCCCCGCCTTGCTTGTTCCCTGTCTACAAACGTCCAACCAAGCTGACGATTTTCTTTCAAGCTTTCTAACACTTCTTGACCGATATTGATTTCCGTTTCGTTCATGATTGTCCCTTCATCTTCATTCGTAACGGCAACAGTGATGCCGCTTGTATTCGCGTAAGGATCCCATACCGAATAAAGATTGACCCAGCTGTATATGGAGGGCAATAGCGCAAGCGCAATAATCATGAATATGCCAACAGGCACCTTCGCAATGTTTATCCAATCTGTCTTATAAATCCTCCATATATTTTTCATCTGTCACACATCCCGCTATCATTATTAGGAGTTAAAAGACATTATAATGGCCTCACCGTACAATTCCGCAATGGGGCGTTTGCTTCGTTAACCGCTGCATCCCCATATCATTTCCATAATTTCGAATGCTTATCATTATGCAAAAGCCTAGTTTCCGATAAAAACAATGAAACAACAAACTCCCGAACGTATTGGTACATACGCGGGAGCTTGTTTTCATTCTGTGGCCGTTCTCACCGGCCAGGCACGTTCATGGTCATTAGCGTTTTTTATAAAAATAAGCAACAACATTTATAATAGACAATAAAGCTACCATAATGAACATGTAAAAGGAGACAGCATCACCAGACATAGATAATTCATCGGTTAAAACGCCAGCTAGATTAGTCATATAAATAGACGCTATCAAAATTATTAAAGAGATACTTGTTATTACAAATCCATTAATCATACCTAATCTATTCTTATATAAAATAATAGATATCAATAAAATGATTAGAATGAAAATAAAGGAAATGTAAATGGGTCTAAAATCATCAAATACATGCATCCGTTTTCTCCTTGAATTATACTAGTCTCCATATATCCTATCCAGGATTACATAAATTGAGTACAGTATTAATAAAACCTACATCCGGTCTAGATGGTTCTATATTCCACGGGTTTTTATTTGCAGCATAGTGAACATGACATAGAAACTGATCTTTCAACCCACTTTCGTTACCCCAATTTGGATTTCCGCTGTGTACAGCCTTCACTTTATCCCAAGCATCTTCAGCTCTTACTCCGATATCCCATTGAGTTGGCCCTTCATAAAAATAATTCGTATGATTTAAACTTAAAGATATTGGATAATCCCCACCTCGATCTAACCGTTAAAGTAAGTTGAATAGTAAGTCTGTTCAGTTCTCAACTCGATTTCATATAGCTCAGTTCGATTGGTACTTTCAACTTTTAATTCTAACATGTTACCCTCTGTACTCGTGATTAAATTTTGACCATGACCGGGCGAATGCTGCGCAGGAACAAGAGCAGAATCAACACAGCCATTCCGCCGCCAATGATCAAATTTTGCAAGACAGAGTCAATCGAGCTGCGGATAAAAATAGACATATCCATCACAACGGTTAATTCAATGCCTTCAGGCAGCCGTTCCTGAATTTGGCCGATCGCCTTGCCGACTCTTTCCGCCACTTCAACGGTGTTCCCGCCCGATTGCTTCATCACGGACAAGATCAGCCCCGGCTCGTCGTTTACCTGTGTGATTGTGCTCTCATCCGCGAATGTATCGTTGATTTCCGCAATATCTGCGACGGTAATATGGCCGCCGGCTGGCAGCGGTATAAGCGTGGAAGCAATATCTCGCAATGACGTAAATTCGCCATTGATGCGAATTTGCTGCTCCTGCGAGCCTTTGGAGACAACGCCCGCCGATGCAGAGCGGTTCTCGGCCTGCAGCGCCTGCGCGATTTGGCCTGCCGACAGTCCATATTGCCTAAGCTGCGCCTGATCCAGGACGAGTTGAATCTCTCTCGTTAGCCCGCCCATTGTCGTAACGGAAGCGACATGATCGACGCGTTCCAAATAAGGGATAACTTGTGTTTCTGCCACATTCTCCAACCGGGACAAATCCGTTCCGGCCAAACCTAATGCCATAATTGGCGTCTGCTGCGGATCAAAGCGCATGACGCTCGGATCGCCGGCGTTGTCCGGCAGCATGCCCTTCACCTGATCTACCCGCTCGCGCACTTCCAGCAGTGCATTGTCCAAATTCGTTCCGTTCTGGAAGAGCAAGATGATCAGAGAGGCATTAGGCTGCGAGGTCGACTGTATCGTATCGATGCCTTGCAGGGAACTGAGCGCGGACTCAAGCGGTCTGGTCACCAATTGCTCCACTTCCTGCGGACCCGCTCCGCTGTAGGTCGTCGTAATCGCAGCCACCGGCAAATCAATTTCAGGGAAAAGATCAATGGTCAAATTTCTGAGCGAGACGAAGCCAAGCGCCAAGATGCCCAATACGATCATGATGAGTCCGATAGGACGTTTTATGGACAGATTAGAGAGCTTCATCGATTAAGCCCCCTCCTCAACAATGTTCACACTTTTTCCATCGGTAATTGTCAGCTGGCCTCTTGTAATGACCTGATCGCCATCCTGCAGTTCTCCTTGCACAGCTGTCAAATCGGTCAAGGCATGCAAAATGGTCAATTCCACCCGCTGCGCTGTCCCGTCAACTACCTTGTAGAGATAGGCCTCTCCGCCCTGTTCTACAACAGCATCGGTAGGAACCAGCAGGGTGTCATCCGCCAGTACGCGAGGAACGAGCACCTTGGCCGGAATTCCCGGACGGATCTCGCCTTCCTCGTTGGCGACTTTCAAGGTAACCGGATATAAACCGCTTTGGTTGGCAACAGGCGAAACGGAATCAACAATGCCCGGTTTGTTTTCGCCAGTCGTTGAGAAATGAACCGTCCGCTCCTCTCCCACGGCTAGCAAATGGAGCTGCTCCGCGCTCACTTGCGCTTCAACGATCAGCGGATCAATCGTTACGATCGTAAACAGCGGCGCCTGCATGCCGACCATTTCATTCTTAACAGCGCCAATGCTCAGTATGCTGCCGCTAACTGGCGCATAAATGGAAGTGTCCTCCAAGCGTGAAGTCGCCTGGCGCACGCGAATGCTTGCCGCATCCACGTTCAACTGCGCTTGTTCAACTGCCAGCCTGGCCTGATTAATATTTTCTTCCAGTTGATCGTCAATCTTGCCTGCCTGTACGATCGCTTCCTTGGCGGAGGCTTCTACTTGCTTCATCCGAGATTGGGCAGAAGCCAACTGGTTCTGATTTAAACCGAGAGTGGCCTGCTCCAATTCTAGCGCAGTGCGCAAATCCTTATTGTCCAGTTCCGCAAGAAGCTGCCCTTCTGTCACGGAATCGCCTTCCTTCACATGAAGGTCAAGCAGCTTAGCGGAAACTTGCGGCATGATCGATACTTGCTGATGAGCTTTCGTCAATCCGATAATTTCGGTATTCTGGGTTAGTTGTCCGGCTTGCACAAGACTGACCCGGACCGGAGTGGGCGTATCTGCTCCTTCTCCCGTCGGCATCCCTGCCGAGCATGCTGCCAGCATGAGAACCAACGACACTAATGCAAACATCTTTATCGATTTCTTCATCCGTATGTCCTCTCCATTCAGACAAAATCTTTATATGAACCAGCCAACGAAACCAACCTATTCATGCTTCATGTCTTCCCACACCTTATCCAAGTCACTGATTCTTTCCCAGAACAAGGAATGCATATTCAAGACTTCTTTCAGCCTGGCCTTGCCAATGTCATAAGCAGCAAGTTCCTCCTTCTCAACCTCCTCGCGATCCGGAAATTCGGATAATAGCTGTTCCAGGCGGGACACGGTGTTTCGGGTCTTCTCCATGACCATATTCATGATTCGGCTGCTGAAATCCTCGCAAATCGCATAATAGTCCTTGCGGTCGCTCGCTTTGGCCAGTCGATAGCACAACCCCATTCTTTCCAGAATGCGTACTTGTACACTAACTGCCGCTTTCGATACACTAAGGTTATCGGCCAATTGCGTCAAGCTCATCGGCTCAGTCGCAAAGATCAGCTGACTCATGATACGTCCGGCCAAGGGAGCGAACATATCTTTCTCGAAGTCTACCGCCATGCGGTTTTGCAATTTCTCCAGAAATCGCTCCATGGAATTCGGCATCTGCTTCTCCCCTCTTGCTATTGTTCAGTTTGTTATGAACGTTAAGAACGAAGTTAACACATGCCTAATTCTAATGATATTTACCCGACTTGTCAAAGGAAGTTTCGACTAGTCCCCCTTGAGTCTCGATCATTGAAACAATCCTCTACTTCATACGTATAAACAGCTGCAGTGGTTGCAAAATTTGCCTATGCCCGACGCATGAGAAAAAAAATAGCCACATGATCACCCGCTTCTTCATTAAATCGATAAGAAAGGAGTTGGCTGGTTTGTTTACCGCCGAGGAGAAAAAATACTTGTTGAAATTGCTGCGCAAACAAAAAAGACGGGGGCTTCTCTTTTGGAGAAAACCACCCGCCATCCATCAGCGCTTGACGGAAAAAATCGAGCAAATGCTGCGCAACGAACAGGTTAACCGCGAATATTTGTAGCTGCCTGCCGCTTCAGGTCTGCTTCCTGCTCCAGTCTAGCCTGCAAGCCGTCGGTAGCGAGAAGCGCCAATACCCATTCTTTTCCTTCCTGTCTGTCCGAAGGAGCCTGCACCTGTTCAAATGCCTGGTGCAGATCATTGTCATACCAATCGAGTTCACGATTAGCATGATTGCGCAGGACGCGCACAGCCCGATACTGTGTGCCGTCCCAGGCTATGCTGACCGATAGCGGATTCTGCTCCCCCTCCACATATGCTTCCACTTCGGCAACAGACTGCTCCTGCCATTCACCCATGCGTATGAAGCGGGCTGAACGAAACGGCTTCATGGCCATCCTCCTTTATATATCAATATGTATTCGTAGCATGCCCACCCGGATGCTTCTTCATAAAAGCGGTTGTCTTGGACATACTGAAGCTAGAAGTGATGAAGGAGGTCTTCGGTGTGCGATGGAAAGTGACTTTTTGGCTCACATTATTCTCGGTGCTGCTTTGTTTCTACCATTATATGGGCTTCGATCATGACCACATCGTACTGATCCTGTTCAGCCCGCCGGCATGGATAATTCCGCTATTTACAAGCCTTCAGCTCATAAGCAAACCTGTCATTTACGCCTTGACTGTCATGACATGGTTTTTTATAGGATTGGCGGTCGATTCCACCATTCATGCCGCACGCAACCGCCGTGCCCGTTCCTAATGAGTATATGTTTGGACGAAAAATGATATGATGAAGCAAATCGCTTTATGACTTCCTCCGACTCCGGCCGCAAAGCCGGTTTTTTCTTTTTCATGTGACATTATCTGACGTTAAGGCGCATACGAATGAGGTATTGACACTATCGCAGCGTGCTGATCAGATCACATGGAGGAGAGGAAGAAAGCATATGTGCGGAATTACCGGGTGGGTCGATTGGATGAAGGATCTGGCCCATTACCCTACAATTGTGGAATCGATGACGGAAACGCTGACGCCGCGAGGCCCGGATGCCAAAGGAACCTGGCTCTCCACGCATTGTGCGCTGGGGCATCGCAGATTGAGTGTCATCGATCCCGAGAATGGCGCTCAACCGATGTCGAGGAAGATGGGCGTCAAAACGTATACGCTTGTGTACAACGGTGAAATTTACAATGCTGCAGAGCTCCGCAGCGAGCTCAAATGCAGAGGACATCGCTTCCATACGATGTGCGACACAGAGGTGCTGCTGCTGGCATACATGGAATGGGGACCGAGCTGCGTGGAGAAGCTGAACGGCATTTTCGCCTTCGCGGTATGGAATGACGTCGACGAAACTTTGTTTATGGCGCGAGATCGCCTTGGCGTCAAACCCCTCTTCTACTCATGCAGGACCGGAAGCCTTCTCTTCGGCTCTGAACCGAAGGCCATTCTTGCGCATCCCGGCTTTCACCCGGAAGCGGATGAAGAGACGCTGGCCGAAATCTTTGCCGTCGGCCCTGCGCGAACACCCGGCCACGGCATCTTCAAGCACATGGAAGAGCTGCGTCCAGGCCATTGCCTGCATTATACACGCGGAGGCCTGCGCATTCACGCCTACTGGAAGCTGGAAAGCCGCGAGCATACCGATGATCTGGAAAAGACTGTGACGGCCGTCCGGGAGCTGCTGCTGGACACCGTGCACCGTCAACTCATTTCCGATGTGCCGGTCTGCACATTGCTGTCGGGCGGTCTGGATTCCAGCGCATTGACTGCGATTGCCGCAGCGCACTACCGCGATAGCGGTCGCGGCGCACTGGACACGTATTCCGTCGATTATGCGGATAACGACAAGCATTTCAAGTCCAGCGCCTTCACCCCGAACGCCGATGCGCCATGGATCAAGCGGATGTCGGAGCATCTCGGCACGCGGCATACGTATGTGGAATTTGATACGCCCGAGCTCGTCGACTCCTTGACAGAAGTGGTCTTGGCACGCGACACACCGGGCATGGCCGATATCGACGGCTCCCTGCTGCTGTTCTCCCGGGAAATTAAAAAAGGCGCCACTGTGGCGCTTTCGGGTGAAGCAGCGGATGAAATCTTCGGCGGATACCCTTGGTTTCATCGAAATGAATCGCTTGAAGCCGATACCTTTCCATGGTCGCTCAAGCTGAAAGAGCGCTTGTCCGTCCTGTCTCCGGAGTTGCTTGACTACGCGCAGCCGGAAGCGTACGTAAAAGGGCGATACGAGCAGGCATTGTCCGAGGTGTCCCATTTGCCTAGCGAATCTCCCAAGCTGAGAACTATGCGAGAAATGTCCTACCTGAATATCACCCGCTTCATGCCGACGCTGCTTGACCGCAAGGATCGGATGAGCATGCGGGTCGGACTGGAGGTACGGGTGCCGTATTGCGATCATCGCTTGGTCGATTATGTATACAATATTCCTTGGGAGATGAAGACATCAGGCAATCGGGAAAAGGGCATTTTGCGAAAAGCGCTGGAGGGAATATTGCCAGAGGATGTGTTATACCGCAAAAAAAGCCCGTATCCGAAAACGCACAATCCCAATTATATGAAGGCCGTGAAAGCGTGGATGCTCGATATTCTGGATGATCCCGCTTCGCCGATCCTGCCATTCATCAATGTCCCCAAGCTGCGTGAACTGGCCGCTGCAGAGAGCGACAGCTTTGATATCCCTTGGTTCGGCCAGCTGATGACCGGACCGCAGCTGTTCGCCTATTTGGCCCAGGTCAATTTCTGGCTCAAGGAATACCGAATCAGTGTGAAATAAGCTCCATAAACCGCTTAAGCGCCTGCGAACGATGGCTTAGGCGGTTTTTTTCCTCTAACGACAGCTCCGCCATCGATTGTCCGAGCTGCGGAAGATAGAACAGCGGATCATAGCCGAAGCCGCCGTCCCCCCTGGACTTTCCGAGAATGAAGCCTTCACAGTTTCCTTCTGCTGTGACCGGCTGCTCCTTTCCAGGGACAACCAGCGCCAAGACGCAGACAAAGCGAGCCGCGCTTAGCAGCTCCACGGACGTTCCGTCTGCGGCATCCGCCCCTTGCGGCCAGGCTGATTCCGGTGCCAGCTCCTGCAGCTTGCGCAGCAGCTTGGCATTGTTCTCCGCGTCTGTCGCCTGCTCCCCGGCAAACCGGGCGGAATATACCCCTGGGGCGCCGTCCAGACGATCGACGCAGAGGCCGGAATCATCGGCGATGACAGCACGATTCAATCTCTCGGCTACCGCTCTTGCCTTGATGATTGCATTATCGCGAAAGGTTGCTCCGTCCTCGGGAATATCCGGAATAGCCGGATAGTCCGCCAGGCTTTGCACCTCTAGCCCGAGCTTGCCCAGCATCGCTTCGAATTCCTTCACCTTGCCCGCATTGCGCGTGGCAATCACCACAGGGTTAGGAACGGCTGGCATAGGTTGCAGCCTCCTCAATTCGGTCACCGACGGAGCCCAGAACGGCCTTTTGCTTCGCAATCATCTGACCGATCCCTTCTTCCGCCAGCGCAAGCAGGGCATTGAGCTCGTCGCGGGTGAATGGCGCTTCCTCCCCGGTGCCCTGTACTTCGACAAATGCCCCATTCCCGGTCATGACGACATTCATGTCCACCTTCGCTTGGGAATCCTCCGCATAGTTCAGATCGAGCACCGGCTGGCCGTTGACGATCCCGACGCTGACCGATGCCAAATAATCGGTGATCGGCAGCTTTTTCAGCTGACCGTTGTCGACCAGTTTCTGCATGGCCAAGGCCATCGCCACGAACGCGCCGGTAATGGATGTCGTCCGTGTGCCGCCGTCTGCCTGCAGTACGTCGCAATCCAGTGTAACCGAACGTTCTCCAAGCGCGGCCAAATCTACAACCGAACGAAGCGCTCGTCCGATCAGACGCTGAATTTCCATCGTGCGTCCGCCCAGCTTGCCTTTCGCTGCCTCCCGCTGATTGCGTGTGCCCGTCGCTCTCGGCAGCATGGCATATTCCGCCGTGACCCATCCGCGGCCTTGCCCCTTCATAAAGGGCGGCACTCGATCCTCCACGGTCGCGGTACAAAGTACGCGGGTATCCCCCACCTCAATTAGTACGGAGCCTTCCGCATGCTTGTTCCACCCGGGAATGATCTGCATGTCCCGGAGTTCATTCGTCTGTCTGCCGTCTGGTCTCACTGGCTGCTTCCTCCTTTTGATATCTAGCATCCCTTCACGCTTCCAAAAACTCACTGCCTCCTATTGTAACAAACTGATCCGGAAAGCAAAAGAGAGCGCCCTTCCCTTAACGGGCATGCAGCGCTCCCTCTAATATCCCAATCAAAATTCCAGCTTATTCAAATGAACAGGGCGGTTGACAGGCAACGTATATGCCTCTTCCTCGGTGCTGATGACTTGCGTGCTGCCGGCCACCATGATTTGCACCTGCTCCGCCTCCAAGGAATCGGACAGCGACATGACTACGGCGCGCAAGCTTTCGGCCGGCACCCGCTCATCCGGACCGCGCACCTCTTCGCTCAAATCTACGGTTACGAGCCCATCTTGAACCATCAGGTCAAGCACTTCGACGTCCGGCAGCATCACCGCCGACAAGTTGCTGTTCTCGGCGGGTCCCGCAATCAGCTGCTGCATGACGGCTTCAGCCAAATTGTCCGTTCTCGGGATCAGTCGCGTAACCGGAACCAGATAGCGATAGTCTCCTGCCGCCCCTTCGAAGTATACGGTTACCGGCGTGGCCTGACCGACGCTTACGCCCGGACTGCGCTCGAGGTTAATGCCCATTATCCTCGACAGCGGAGCATCGAGCGGCGTCCCCGCAACCGGCATCTGCTTCAACGGGTGCCCCTCTACCCAAAGTTCAACCTTATCGATCGTAGGGAAGCTCGTCAGTGTCCAAGTAATGGCCTCCAGGATTTTGCGCTCATCCTCTTTTGCATATTGCTCGAACGCTTGCGAGAAATTGACAGTAGCCAATTTCTGCTCAGCGTCAATATTCATGCCTTTCACTTCCGTTCCGGCCGGCAGCAGCGACCGAAACCCGGCTGGCAGTGCGGCTTCGCCGGGACCGCCTTCCACCATGTATGATAGTGCCTGTTTGCCTACCCACTCGACCTTCGGCAAATTCATGGTCACCGGCGCAACGAAGCCGTTCGCATCTTCAAAATACAGGGTAACCTGCTGCTGTTCCTGCGCTTCCTCAACCTGTGCTGCCGTCGGGGTCACGCTGTCCAGCGGCGTCGGCTCCCCTGCGGGCGGCGGGTCGATCGCGCCGGAATTCCCGGAGCCGCCGAGCGAGCAGCCTGTCGCCGTCATGCCGATCAGCGCGATCGCCAGCGTCAAGCGAATCCATTTGGAACGTTTCATGGTTCATTTCCTCCCCACATGTTTTGTACTACTATGTATACGAGCCCGGACTTGTTTTATAACTACTTTTTCCCTGTGCCGGACATACTAATGCCTGCCCCAATAGGACAGGAGAAAAAGGAGCGAAACGACCATGAATTATCGTTTGAACAGCGAGGCAGTAACCGCCGCCACATTCCGCTTGCTGGATCAACGGGGAGTCCGGCTTGAGGGTATTGCCGAACTCGTCTATTTCTTGCAGAAGGATTATGTGGAAGGATTAACCATGGACATCTGCTTGGACAACGTGAAGCGTGTCCTGAAGAAGCGTGAGGTGCAGAACGCCGTGCTGACTGGCATCCAGCTCGACATGCTGGCGGAGGAAGGGAAGCTGCTCGATCCGCTGCAGGATATGATCAAGCACGATGAGAGCTTGTACGGGGTTGATGAGGTGCTGGCGTTCTCGATCGTCAATGTGTATGGCAGCATCGGGTTCACCAATTTTGGCTACATCGACAAGCTGAAGCCGGGGATTCTGGAGTGGCTGAATGACAAGCAGGACGGGCACATCCATACGTTTCTCGATGATATTGTGGGCGCGATCGCAGCGGCGGCATCCAGCCGTATAGCCCATGCCCATGCAGGCACCAGCTAGCTCCCATGGCGCCGCCCGAACTGCTTTTCTTGCACCCGTTACTGGGGTTCCGGGCGCTTGTCCAGATAGACCAGATGCGCAATCGTCTCGCCCATTGCAAATCGCAGCTGGTGAATCGATAACCGCGTGCCGAACAGCTCCCGGCAAAGTTCATACGCCGTCATGCCGGACTTTCGCAGCGCTGCGATGTGCGCCAGCCGCTCCTCATGGTGACCGATCAGCTCCAGCGTCCGCTCCCGGAAATGCTGGAACGGGTCCCGATGTCCGGGGAATGCTTGCCGCACCTGCAACGCAGCCATGCGCTGCAAGCTCTCCATAAAGGAAAGCAGCGGATTCTCATCCAGCCCCGGCAAATAACTGACGTTGGGGGTGATGACGGGAAGTACATGGTCGCCGCAGAACAGCGCCTGGTGCTCACGCTGATAGAAGCTGAGATGTCCATAGGCGTGTCCATGTGTCTCCATCAGCTCGTAGACGTGATCGCCAAGCATCAGCGTCTGTCCTGGCTCCAGCAGCTCCACCTTTCCCGGCTGCGGGGTTACTTGATCGATAAATCCGCGCATATTGGCCTCAACCTGTTCGAGGGTAGCCTCATCCATCCCATGCTCCCTGTAGCAAGCGAGCAGCCCGGCATTCATGGGGTAAGGCTCGTGCCAAAGCTGCTTCACCTGATTATAGCCCTTGCCGGACATGTAAACAGGCGCCCCGCTTGCCTCCTGAAACCATCCGCTCAGACCGTAATGGTCAGGATGGTGATGGGTCAGCACGATTTGGCGAATATCGCGCATGGCGATGCGCTGCTCCTTCAACCAGGCTTGCCATGCTTCACGCGCAGCCTCTGTATGCAAGCCGGGATCCAATATCGTGTAGCCCTCTTGTCCGCGAATGATGTAGCTGTTCACCCATCTAAGCGGAAAAGGCACGGGCACTTTCAAGCGCTGAATCTGACGAAAAAATGTATCGGCGGTTGTCGCGGTGCTCATCGGAACGCCTCCCCTCTCATTCGGCTTGCTTGTGCCCGATCATAATCATGCGCGGCGACCGGAGGCGATCATATGCCGTCTGATCCGGTCCGCCATATACGGCATCCAGTACCAGACCGGCCTCCTTGAGCATGCGTTTGAAATCATCAAGCTCATACAGCCTAACTTTCTCCTCATAACGGCGTTCCTTGCTCCCGGGCTCCCGCAAAATGATGGACTTGCGGACATAGCCTGCCGCAATCGTCCGAATTTCTTCAATTTGTGTGATGCCATCTGCCCGCACGGAATGCGGGACAAGGGTTTCCCGAACGTACGCCGGATTCAGAAAATCGATGATCCAGCGGCCTTTCGCATGCAGCAGCCTCGCTATTTCCATGAGCACCCGGGCGTTCTCCTCATGGTGGTCAAAATAGCCGAAGGATGTAAACAGGTTCACGACTGCGTCGAATGGGCCAGTGAGCGGCACCTGCCGCATATCGCCGCGAATCCAATTGACCCGCCGCCCCTCCTGCCCGCCATCGTCGTGCCGGATTGCCTCGGCGAGCAATGTCTTGGACAGATCCATGCCTGTCACATCATAGCCAAAATCGCGGAGCGCCATGGCATGTCTGCCCATGCCGCAGCATAAATCCAACACTTTGGCCCCCTGGGGCAAAGACAGCCACCCGACCATCGCCCGTACTTCCTCATAAGCGCCCGCCTTGTCCCGATGTTTGTAAACGAGCAGGTAGTCTTTGCCGAAGCTGCGATTGTACCAAGCTTCTTCCGGCTCGCCCGGGCTGTGCCCCGGGCCGTATGATGGCTCATGCGTTTCACCCACTGCGTCCAACTCCTCTCCAGCAGCACTGCGTTTTCTGTCTTCCTATATTGTACCTTCTCTGGAGAGATGCTGCCACTTGGAATGTCCATGTCCGCTTTCGGCAAGCCCCGGCCTGCTTCTTGTTTACAGTTCTTGGCGTTTGGCTTTATCGATGATATGCGCCGCAGTCCGTGCCGCCAAAGCCATGACGGTGTGGGTCGGGTTACTCCCGCTCGATGTGACGAAGATGCTTGCGTCACAGACATACAAGTTCGGAATATCATGGGATTGCCCGTAGGCGTTGACGACGGAGCGGTCCGGCTGATCCCCCATGCGGCAGCCGCCCATCAAGTGAGCCGTGTCTGGATGAACGAAAGCCACCTTGCCTTCCTCCGCCTCCAGAATAGCACTCATATTTTCCACAGCTTCCTTAATCAGCTTTCGGTCATTCTCTCCATAGCTGAACGTCACCTTGGCACGAGGCAGTCCGTATTCATCCTTTTCCTCAGCCAGCGTGACACGATTGTCCGGATGAGGGAGCACCTCGCCGACCATCGTAATTCTTCCATAATAATTGTAGTCCAGCATCGCTTCACGCAGCTGCTTGCCCCATACTGTCCCGCGTTCGTCGCCGATGATCCCCTTTACCGTCTCCAGCGGACGCGCGCCATGCGCATGCAAGCTGTAGCCGCGAGCAAATCCCCGCTCCTTCGGATTCGAAGCGTAAAATTCCTGCGTAGTCGCGAGTACCGGCGTTCCCTTGTAAATGCGAATTTCCTTATCGAATTTTGCCATGACATCATAGCTGGAATGCGGCATAATGGCTCTTCCCACCCAGCCGCTGCTGTTCGCAAGCCCGTCCGGGAACCGGGCATTGGCCGAATTGAGCAGCAGACGGGGCGTTTCCACAGCGTAGGCGCTCAGAATAACCACCCGCGCTTTTTGTACATGCGATTGGCCATCGTGCGTGAAGGCCACCCCCGAGACTTTCCCGTCAGGGGCCATCAGCACCTGTGTAGCCATACAATCAGGCAGCACTTCCGCTCCCGCAGCCACTGCCTTCGGAATATGCACAATCAGCGTGCTGAATTTGGAGTTCGGCATGCAGCCCTGGTTGCAGAACCCGCGGTTGATGCACGGCGGCCTGCCCTCGAAAGGCGCGGACAAGATGGCCAGCGGCGCCACCGTAGAGCGAATGCCCAGCTTTTCGCAGCCTTTGCGGAACAAGTAGGCGTTCGGACTCAGCGGCTCCCGCTCCGGATAAGGATAAGGGCCATGATATTCTCCCCAAGGGAAATGCTTGGGACCGGATACGGCAACCTCCTTCTCGATCTTATCGTAATACGGAGCAAGCTCCTCATAGGTAATCGGCCAATCCTCGCCTACTCCATCCGTCGAAAACGTGCGGAAATCGTCCGCATGAAAACGAAGAAAAACGCCGGTAAAATGAACCGTACCGCCGCCAACCGAACGCCCCGAATTGTTGTGCCCCATCGTCAGCGGGTCCAATCCGTCCACAATGCGGGTGTCCTGCCAGCCGAGTTTGCGCATCGTCAGCTCATCGCTGGCAAAGTCATGCTGCGGGTCCAGCATCGGGCCTGCCTCCAGCACCACCACTTTCATCCCGGCCTCGCTGAGCTCCTTGGCCAACACGCCGCCCGCAGCTCCAGCGCCAACGATGCAGACATCCACTTCATCCTGTGCATATTTCCGATGTAAAGTCATCTTGTCCTCCCCCTCATGTGGCCTTATTTGCGACCACGCAGCTTAATGCGCTTTCGGTTCCCAAGGATCTGTCTGCCCCAAATTCGCCCTTACATAACCGCGCGGATACGCAGGCCCGCCATAGCCAATTTCCGACCAGATGTCCGGATGGGAGTAATACCCGTCTGCAGCCATGGACAGCGCTGTATGAAAGAACGCTTGTTGATCGAAGCTTTCCCACACCTCGACGGGCTCTGCCCTCCCTTCATTCAGCTGCGACAGCAGCTGCTGAAGAACCGTCAGCTCTTGCGTATCCATGGCGGCAAAGTCGTGGAACAGCGAGCTCAGGCGTATCCGCTTCAGTCCTTCGCGAATCAGCCGCTTACGCGGGAACAGGCCCGCCTTCCGCTGCGATTCTCCAATCGGCGAAGCCAAAGCCTGATCCATATGCGCCACCACAAAAGCGATGATTTCGGAGCGGGTTTCATCCAGCAGCACACGGCAAACTGACCGAAGCAAATGCTGCTCGTCCACTTCCAGAAACTGCATGCTTGCCGTCTCCTCCAGCCTTCCTCGAACGATGCCGCGCGTATGCGGGTCCCATGCCTCTTGTTCATCCATCACGTTGTAAAACGGGTAGTGTGACTGGCTAGCCATCTTGCTTCCTCCTCCTTAAACCCAGTCCCATAGAGCTGCGAGCAATCCAAGCGCGCTGACGGCCGCGTACGTAAGCGGCAGCATAACAGGCGGGCCAATCATGAAATTTCTCAGCTTGTATCCCTCTACACGCTTGCCCACACCGCGCATATGCATATAGAAGCCAATCAGGCCGGATACCGTTCCGATGCCCATTAACAGCGCGAACAGAATGAGCAGCCAGTCGGCGTAGACCCAGACCAGAATCAGCCCGATCAGCGCAAACAATGGGGACTGCACGACAGGCAGCCACATGGACTTGTCATGGAAGTTTTGCCGATAGTGAAACAGCGTCACCTGTATGCCGATCAAAATGAAAGCCAGCGCAGTAAACAAAATCAATATGCGGTCTAGCGACCACGACTCCCAATGCATCTTGGCATAAATTCCTTCCTGTCATAAATTTCTTCCTGCATTATTCAGATTTTCCCGGCAACACTTGTAACATACCCGTGAAAAGCCAAAAGGAGCGAAAAGAAGCCGTGCCCAAAATTAAGAGCGTAGATCTGTTTCCTGTTTTTTGTAAATTAAAGCGCCCTTACGGAGACGCTAACGGATGGAAGACGCACCGTGCGGCACTGCTTATCCGAATTCGGACCGAATCCGGCATCACCGGCTGGGGAGAAGCGGTAGACTGGTTGCCCGCTTTGGTGCCCTTGTTTGAAAACAGAATTGTGCCGGAGCTGACCGGACTAGATGCGAGACAAATACAGACAGCGGTACAGCAGGTAGCAAAGTGGAACCAGAGAGCCGCGTCTGCAGTCAGCATGGCGCTGACTGAAATTGCAGCGAAGCAGGCGGGATGCTCGGTATGTGAATGGTGGGGCGGCGAGCAGCATGCGCAAGTGCCGGTATACGCC
This sequence comes from Xylanibacillus composti, assembly GCF_018403685.1. Classification (NCBI taxonomy): domain Bacteria; kingdom Bacillati; phylum Bacillota; class Bacilli; order Caryophanales; family Paenibacillaceae; genus Xylanibacillus; species Xylanibacillus composti. The sequence continues at coordinate 221,655 of NZ_BOVK01000015.1, read as the reverse complement.
TCCTATCAATCCTATGCCCCAGACGCCCAATGGGAAAGATTGGCGGTAGACCGGGTGCTCGCCGCTTATGAGGCAGGATTTCGCCAATTTAAGGTCAAGGTTGGAGGAAAAACGTTGGAAGAGGATCAGCGGCATATCCGCTTGCTGCTAGGCGAGCTGCCGGCCGGAGTCCGGCTGGCGATCGATGCCAATGAAAGCTATGACGCGGCCACGACGAAAGCCTGGATTCCACTGCTTGCCCAAAGCGACGGGTGGATGTGGTTCGAGGAGCCGATGCCGGTCAAGCACGCTTCCGCCTACAGCGAACTGAAGCAGCAGCTTCCTGTTCCTGTTGCGGGCGGCGAAAATATAGCCCGGCCCGAGGAGTTTCTGCCGCTGCTGCAGCAGCGTGCCTTCGACATCATCCAGCCGGACCCGATGCATCTGGGAGGGATCGAGACTTACCGCCACATGCTGTCTATGGCGCGCACGCATGGCTTGCGGGTTTCGCCGCATACCTTCGACGGAGCCTTGAGCAGGCATTATGCCGTGCTTGCACAGGCTTGTCTGCCGGCATGGAGCAAGATGGAAGGGGAGGAGCTGGAGCCAGTGGAGTGGGATGCGATGGAGAATCCGCTCGGACAGCTGCTTTCCGTCAAGCCGAACCACGGGCATGTCACGATTTCTGGCGAGCCGGGAATCGGCGCGGATGTGGACGAACAGCTGCTTCAATCGCTTAGATGGGATGGCAGCGCTTATTAAGCAGAATTCGGCTGCTATTGACCGCAGCACTCCTTGTATTTCTTTCCGTTGCCGTACGCCTCCTATCCGCAAATAACGTCGCCATCTGCAAATGTCCGCTGCCATTATGGTAGCGGTACTATTCTTTAATGGTACAAAACTCATTATTATGGAGAACCCGAAGCGCAAATCGCTCCATTATTTACTTTCTTACTATAAACAGTTACACTGGCTTCCTCTAAAAATAGTAAAAGGGCGATAAATCCGCAACTTCAAGCGCAATCCCCTTGGGATTATTTACTTTTCGACGCATAATTAATGGTAGTCGGTCATAAAGCCCTCCCGGCGGGTGAAGCTTCCTGACACAGTGCGGATGCAAGCGACAGTCTGCATCCACTCAACTCAGGAAACCCTCTTCGCTGCCGAAGCGCTAGGACCGGCTGACGTTCGGCAGTAAGAGGGTTTGGACGAGTTTCGGATGGTGCTTAGATTGATAGTTCTCCGAGTCTGATTAGCTCGACAACCGCTTGAGAACGACCTTTCACGTTCAATTTTTGCATCACATTGGATATATGATTGCGAACGGTTTTTTCGCTAATAAACAATTGCTGCGCTATTTCCTTGGTCGTTTTGTCCTGCACCAATAATTCAAATACTTCGCGTTCGCGGTTTGTCAATAAAAATTTGTTATGATGGTCGCTACCCTTCAATTAGTCACCCCTCCTTGCTTCGGGCCTTATCGTGACAAGGTCAAGGGATACAGTCAAATTTAGTGTATGAAGGGGCGGAAGGGATGGTGCTTTAGCGGATGAAAATGGGCGTTCTTATTTCCCGGCTTCATTCATATACTTGTTGATTGCGATAAGAGTATGCCGCCGACGCGCAAGCGGTCTGTCCGATCTCTAACCTTCCGTCTTCAGAGGCGGCCGCAATTGCTTGTCACCGTCCTCTTCGGAGGAGGACGGCTGTTTGTTGGCAGTACGGAGCGGGATCTCTTTCAGCAAGAAGGTTAGGACAAAGGCCAGCGCAACAAGAACGGCGCCGAAGAGAAAAACGCCGGACAAAGCATAGCTCATCGCCTCGCGCAGCAACTCGACCATCTGCTCAAACAAACCGTGAAGCTCCGGCGCCAAGGATTGGCGGGCAGCCGCCATCTTATCCGGATCCATTAATATTTGCGGATTCGCCACCTCCGCAAGACTCTCCCCTGCTGCCTCTGACGGCATGGCGGAGCCAGCCCCCTCAGAGGACGCGGCCATCAGCTCCGCCATTCTCGTATTCATCCGGTTGGTCAAGATCGTTCCCATGATGGAAACGCCGATCGTCCCGCCCAATTGACGAAACAGCTGCGCAGAGGATGTGGCAACGCCAAGCTCGCGGTCAGGCACGGCATTCTGAACGGTCAAAGTAAAAATCGGGAAGGCAATGCCCAAGCCGATGCCCACCACCATATTGAACCAGATCGCCGTCCAATTCGTCGAGGATCGGTCCATCGTATACAGCAGCAGCATGCCCGCAACCATAATGAGCAATCCGACAAGCGCCAGCACTTTATATTTCCCGGTTCGGCTTATCAGTTGGCCGCTCAATGAGCTGGCTACAACCATGCTCAAGGTCAGCGGCATCATCACGTAACCGGAAATCGTTGCTGAAGTGCCCAAGACACCCTGTACGAAATAAGGCATGTACATGATCGCGCCGAACATGCCAGCACCCATAAGAAAGCCTATGATATTCGAGAGGGTGAAGACGCTGTCTCTGAACAAGCCCAGGGGCAGTACAGGATTGCGTGCCGCCTTCTCAGCCCATAAGAACAGCGCAAGCGAGATTGCCGAGCCGACGAACAAACCGATGATTACCGGTGAGCTCCAGGCATACTTTTCGCCTGCCCAAGAGAAGGCAAGCAGAAGCTGGACAATCAAGATGGTAAGCCAGGCCGATCCGGCATAGTCGACCGACTCGCCCTCACGCTTCGCTACAGATGGAAACAGGAACAAAATCAGAGCCAGCGCGACAAAACCAAAAGGGAGAAACACCCAGAAAATCCAATGCCAATCCGTGTGGTCCACAATGTATCCGCCGAGCGTCGGACCAAATACACTGGCCAGACCGAATGTAGCCGCCATAGCGCCTTGCCAGCGGCCGCGCTCGCGGGGCGCGAACAAATCGCCGACTACCGTAAACGCCGTCGCCATAATGACACCGCCGCCCAACCCTTGAATACCGCGGTACAAGATCAGCTGAATGATGTCTTGAGCCAATCCGCACAAAAAGGAACCTATAATAAAGACGGCTATCCCAATAACGACAAATGGCTTGCGGCCGTAAATGTCTGACAGCTTCCCGACCAGGACCGTGGTCACAGTTGCAGCCAGCATATATACCGTAAATATCCAGCTATAATACTCCATGCCGCCAAGATCGGCTACAATTTTCGGCAACGCCGTGCCCACGATAGTCTGATTGAGCGCGGCGAACAACATGGCCGCCATCATCGCCCCCAGTATCGTCAGCTTCTTCCTCCTATCCAAGTGCTGCATACGATTTACTCCTTCTTTCTCTGTAAATTGAATAATACTTTCTCAAAAATATGTATTAAGCTGCGTATTTCTTCCTCACTCAAACCTGCAAAAAATTCCTCGACTATTTCTCTTCGCAGCGCGCTGACCCGTTGCAGGGCCTCCTTGCCGGCATCAGTGATGTCTATATAAACAACACGTCTGTCGCTTTGCGCCCGCTGACGGGAAACGTAACCGGATGCGATGAGCTTGTCGCATAAGCCGGTAACCGCGCCAGTCGTAATGTCCAAGTGAGACGCCAATTGCGAAATCTTCTGCTGCCCTTCCTTGTGCAGCTTCTGCAAGATCAAAGCCTGTGAGCCCGAAAGGTGCCGTTCCACACGCTTAAGAAATTCTTGCTTCATCATGCGAAATACGTCCGTGAAGACAGCCTCTAATTGATGCAGTCCTTCCTGGCCCAAGTCCACCCCGCCTTTCCAATTGCATAGTTCCCAAAATATTGGGTTACTAAGTATTTTACCCGCTAAAATATTGAATCGTCAATCGTCCCTCCCGTCCCTCTTGTAAATGAAACGCATTTAGCCAGATAGCCAGAAAAGATGGCAAAACAGACAGCGCAGAACAGCCGACATCTGCTCCTATAGACAGACCAGCTTACTCATGCGGACTACTATTGAACCGAAATGCGGAAATCAGACAGGCTGCTTCCTTTATTAGTATGTCCACTACGCTACTCCTTGTTTGCTTCAGCATCAAATAACTGCGCTTTTGAACTAGGACGGTTGGAACCATAGCCTGATTTGGCTAGTCAAATGGGAAAAAATTGATGAATCCTGTCACAGTTCCCAATTCGCTCATGTATAATTGAAGGAACACCTTGCGGAGGCTCGGGTGTAAAAACGCGATATAAAGGAGGGAATTGATTGAAGAAAAAAGTTTGGTCCGGGTTGGTTATCGGCGTCATCGTCGTTGGAGCAATCGGGTATGTAACTTATGACTATTTCGTCGGCAATCATGTCCAAATTCGTTCCGTATTAGGTCAGAGCCAGGAAGAAGGCACTGCGATGCTGTCTGCGGATTGGAGCGAAACATTCCCGTCTGAATGGAGAATCGATCCGGAGTCTAGCGTGTTCTTTTCAGTCACGACATCCAAGGAAAAGGTGAATATTGAAGCGAGCGATGTTACAGGAACCTGGACCTTGCCCGACGGGGAAGGAGCAAATTCCCAAGCAAGCGCAGTCGTCAAACTCGATACGATTGATTCGGGGAACGGCAAGCGGGACGGACATATCAAAGAAAGCGAATATCTGGATGTTGCACAATTTCCCGAGGCGAGCTTCACCATGACCGGATTGGCGGAATGGCCTGAGGATTTGCCGCACAATGAATTATTTGAATTTACTGTAACAGGCGATTTAACGATAAAAGGCGTCACGAAAGAAACCGTTTTCCAAATGAAGGGAATCGCCGAGGAATCCAGCATTCGTTTGGACGGCAGCGCAACGATTTTCTTCGAAGACTACAATGTTAAAAAGCCTGACTCTGTCATTTCCAGTTTGGACGAAGAGATAGCGCTTTCCCTGCAGTTAATACTCGTCCCTGCCATGCAAGACACTTCTTCTGAAGAAGCCAAGTAACGCACAGGTGTTTGCCAGTTACAGACATGCTTTTTGCGCCCGCCTCCAGTGTCCAGCTGCACGCTGAGCTTCTTATTCGCATAAGGAAGCAGACCGCAGATTTCTGATCTTGCGGTCTATTCCTTGTGGCTGCCATCTTTCGTTGGCCTTGACATGTGCTGATGCCTCAATCAGTCTAATCCCAGTCCGAACGATCGGCCTGCAGTCCGGGCGTCAAGTCATTGTCGCCTGTGCGGGGATCGATCGGGAAGATACGGTCCGCTGCCTCATTGAAATCATGAATGATGCTGCGGGCAGGACGGCCTAATTCCAATTCCTTAATGAAACGCTTCATACTTTCAAGGTGTTCCGGGTTTGCCGTTACAAATACATGGCTTGTGCGGGGACTAAGCGACATGACGGTACGCATCACATTTTCCTTCAACCCGCCTGCGAGATCATTCTCTCCCCAATTCAGCTTGCTTCCTCCGTAGCTGTGCGTTTCCATTTCCACGAAGCGATCTCCGTCGAAGTTGGAACGTGTAGAAAATCCCCGCGGCCTTGTCGCCAGCCCATCGCGCAGTACAAGTGTCACATATGCATTGCGGTCCGTCAGGATGACATCTGCCTCCTGCACGGCATCCAGCATTTCGAGCTGATCTGCAATCGTACGCCCCAGACGCACATTCGTATTTGAATGGCCCCCTATCAGCCGGGTATTCTCCCTCATGCCAAACCCTCTATCCCGATATTGCCATGGGGACAAATCCTTGCGGCTTTCACCCAGAAGTCCAAAGTCCCGGTCACCCTGGAGATTACGGAAGCGACGGATTTCATACCGCTCTACTGCGTTCGGGCTCATCCCCTGATCTTCAGTTGTGTCGTCGCGGTCGCTCGCCGAGCCGCATGCGGCCAGGGAGAAAACAAGCGCTGACATTACGGCCAGCTTTAGCGCATTGGATTTCAGCATTGGATCGAACCTCCATGACCAAGAATGGACCGGATTCCCCGGTCCTTCTTATCATGGTTCACTTACAGCCGTCGAAACCGTATGAATCGATGCCAGTTCGCATGTTATTTGGCAATAAACATTTGCGTATACATCTGGCCGCACATGCCTCCATCGACGATCCCGACCCCTATTTCCGTATACGTGGCATTCAGAATGTTCGCCCGATGTCCGGGGGAGTTCATCAGCGCTTCATGCGCGGCGTCAACGCTTGAGTTGCAAGCAAGGTTTTCTGCCGCAGCCCGATACGTTATGCCGAAATTCCTCATCATATCAAATGGCGAACCGTATGTGGGCGATTCATGAGCAAAGTAATCGTTCTCGATCATGTCAGCGCTCTTGAAGCGAGCCACTCTGGAAAGCTCCGTGTTAACCTTCAGACCATGCAATCCGGCCTTTTGCCTCTCCTGATTCACCAAATTCACCATACGCTGTTCAGCGGTACTGATCGACGGAACTTTGCCAGGCGGCTGCGCTGGCGGCTGCTCCTTTGCTGGCGGCTGTGTCCGTTGAGGAATTTTGGCCTCAGCATACGCCCACAGGATCGACTGGAGCGTCTGGGTATCAACCGCCCCGGTTGCCGGCAGTCCGTATCTGCTTTGGAACAGACGCACCCCCCGTTCAGTCAAGGGTCCATATTGACCGTCAATCGGTCCGCTGTAGTAGCCAATCGATTTCAGCATCGCCTGTACTGCATACACATCCGGCCCGCTTGCTCCTTTGCCGAAGCCATGCACAGTAGGATGGCCAAGCACTAAAAACAAAGTGATCGCGGCCAATGCCGCAACACGTATTCGCGTATGCATATCCCTTCTGTCCTTTCTGTACTAAATCAGTTTCACATGTAGAATCCCCTAATTCTTGCTGACGTTGCAGACGCATATCCTGTTAATTTTTGGTGATGGGACGTTGACAACAGGGAGTCGCTCCATTATGATGAAACTAAAATTAGTATCTGGTACTATAACCTTGTCCTAAAAACTCTTTCCAATCAATGCCCCACATCAATAAGAAAGCAGGTGTTAAGCCATGTTAGCTACACATATTCAAGCGTTGGCTGCCTATGCGCCGGATAGGAAATTGACGAATGCGGATTTGGAGCAGCTCGTGGATACTAGCGATGAATGGATTGTCACAAGAACCGGAATTCGGGAGAGGCGTGTTGCCGAAGAGGATAGATATACAAGCGATCTGTGCGCTGCGGCAGTCGAGAAATTACTCACACAGAAGCCGGATATTCTGAGCGGCGTAGAGCTTGTCATCGCTGCGACCCATACGCCGGATTACCCTTTTCCCGGCGTTGCCTGCTTGCTTCAGCAGCGCTTCTCCCTGCATCAAGCCGGCGCACTTGATTTGAACGCCACCTACGCCCTTCACTTGGCAGATGGGCTGCTGGCAGCCGGCAGGCATCGCAAGATACTCGTAGTCGCCGGCGACACCATGAGCAAAATAACGGATTATACAGACCGCACCACTTGCATCCTGTTTGGCGACGGCGCAGGAGCCGCGGTGCTTGAATCGCGCGACACGGGTGCGGGCAGCCGCTTATCGGAAGTGCTGGCCGCCCACCTGGGAAGCGACGGCAGCATGGGCAAGGCATGCTACCGGAGCGGACTGAAAGCGGATTGGCAGGGCGAGGCGCTTCAGAGTGAAGGCTGCTTTGTCCAAAATGGCAGAGAAGTCTACAAATGGGCGCTGTCTCATGTGCCCGAAGGCATAGCGGAGCTGTGCCGCAAAGCAGGCATTGCGCTGCAGGACGTGGATTGGTTCATTCCGCACAGCGCGAACCTGCGCATGATTCAGGCCATCTGTGAACGAAGCGGGATGCCGATGGAGCGCACCTTGACCAGTGTGGAGTACAACGGCAACACATCCGCCGCCTCGATCCCGTTGGCCTTGGCTAGAGGCATTGAGGATGGAAGGGTTCAGCGCGGCCAAGTGTTGCTCCTGTACGGGTTTGGCGGCGGCATGACCGAAGCCGGACTGTTGCTTCGTTATTAGTGCGCTTCCGTGAAGTTGTACGGCTGATCGTCGTGCGCGAATGAGGGAAATGGCTGGCGTCACACGCGAATCGGATTTGGCGCGCGCGGGCGTCGCCTATGCGGGCGGGCCTCCACGCGAATGCGAGCTTGCGCGGCGGGCCTCCACAGGTTTATGTCCGATTTTGCCTGTCCGCGAGTTCACGCCCGACTTCGCCTGTGCTATAGATAAAGGTGTTTCGTGGTCCTATTTGGGCCGGAAGCGGATCTGCCGAACGAATAGAGGAAATAATCGGACTTATTGCACCGTCTACACCTCATATTCTGATGAAGCCACATGAATAAAACCAACAAGTTCCGCTATTTCATTCGGATCACCGATTCGTTGCTGCATAAGTCCAGAAATTCCCGTCATTGAGGCAGCTGGCGACTCAGTTCAGAAATTCCCGTTATCGAGCAGCTGGCGACTCAGTTCGGAGATTCCCGTTATCGAGCAGCTGGCGACTCAGTTCGGAGATTCCCGTTTTCAAGGCAGCTGGCGACTCAGTTCGGAGATTCCCGTTTTCGAGGCAGCTGGCGACTCAGTTCGGTAATTCCGTTATCGAGCAGCTGGCGACTCAGTTCGGAGATTCCCATTTTCGAGGCAGCTGGCGATGAACTCAGGGGCGCTAAGAGCTGGCATTTACGGCAGAGGTTAGATGCAGAAATTTTAAGCAGAAGTTAGAGGCAGAACGATTAGAAGCAGACGTTTAAAGCTGGTGGAAAGCAGCAGCCGGATTAAGACAAACGCTAAGAAGCTGTCCCAAAGTCCGCAGGACTTCAGGGACAGCTTCGCTCTCCACCGGCAGAGGCATTCCTGTCAATCCGTCTAATGCTAAACCACCAAATAGTCGCGAACCAACTTGTCCGTCAAATCCTCACGGCCCCCGTGAGCGACGACCGTTCCTTTTTGAATCACATAGAAACTGTCTGCGACTTCTCTGACGAAATCCAGACTTTGCTCAACGAGCAAAATCGCCAGGTTTCCGCTTGCTTTCAACGACTGAATGACATCTCGAATGCTGTCGACAATGGACGGCTGAATCCCCTCCGTCGGCTCATCCAGTATGAGCAGCGCGGGCGAGGAAGCCAGCGCCCGGGCGAATGCCAGCTGCTGCTGCTGCCCTCCGCTCAAATCGCCTCCTCTGCGGCTCATCATCTCGGTCAGCACGGGAAAGCGGTCAAGCACCTCCTGCGGCACGCATGCCCGCTTCTCCCTTGCCGCTTCCAAGCCAAGCAGCAAATTCTCGTGCACGCTCAGCTGCGCGAAGATTTCACGGCCCTGCGGCACATAGCCGATGCCTGCTTTCGCCCGTTTGTCAGCGGAAATCCGCGTCATGTCCAGCCCGTTGTACACCATGCTGCCGCTGCGCGGCTTCAATATGCCCATCATGCTTTTGACCAATGTTGTTTTGCCTACGCCGTTGCGGCCCATCAGACAGACCACCTCGCCGGGCTTTACCTGCAGGCTGATGTCGCGGAGCACCATACTTTCCCCATAAGCGACTTCAAGATTGCGGATATCCAGCATGCTTCATCCCGCCTTCTGTCCCAAATATACTTCAGCCACCCGCTGATCGCTTTGAATGTCCTCCATCGTCCCTTCCTTCAATAAGGAGCCTTCATGCATGACCGTTACCGTGCTGGAGAACGCCCGCACAAACTCCATATCATGCTCCACGACCACGACAGAGCAATTTTCCTTAATTGTCATCAAGAGCTCGCCTGTCTTCATCGTCTCTACGTCCGTCATACCTGCCACCGGTTCATCCAGCAGCAGCACGGTGGGCTCCTGAAGCAGCATCATGCCGATTTCCAGCCACTGCTTCTCGCCATGCGACAGGCTGCCCGCCCGCAACTGCGCCTTCCCGTCCAGTCCGATAAGCGCCAGCCCCGCCATAATCCGCTCCCGCTGCTCTGACGTAGTCGGACGAAATAGCGATGCCCATACGCTTCGGTTCTGCTTCAATGCCAGCTCCATGTTTTCGAATACGCTAAGCGGCTGAAAAATCGACGGTGCCTGAAATTTGCGCGCGATGCCCAAAGAAGCGATCTGGTGCTCTTTTTTCCGAGAAATGTCCATCGTGCCGCCATACAGCACTTTGCCCGAGGTTGGCTTTGTCTTGCCGCAGATCATATCCAGCATGGTTGTTTTCCCTGCGCCGTTCGGTCCGATCAAAAACCGCAGCTCTCCCCGGGCCAGGCGAAAATCCATCTGATTAACCGCCACAAATCCGTCGAAATCAACGGTTAGTTTTTCGCAGGATAGAATCCATTCCGCTTGTGCCAATATGCCCGCCTCCTTTGGCTGTGTCCACTTTCGCCTTCCGTCCGGTTCGCAATCGCAACAGCGCTGCCGCTTTGTCCTTCAAACTCATCATTCCGCCAGGTAAAAAAACGACGACAATGACAAACAGCGCGCCCATAAAATAAAGCCAGCCGTCCGGATAAGCTTCGCTGAAGCCGGTCTTCGCCGCATTAATCAGGATCGCGCCAAGGACAGCGCCGATCAACGTCCCTCTCCCGCCGATAGCCACCCACAATACCATTTCAATCGATGGTACAATCCCCATCATCGAGGGCGAAATAATGCCGACATGCAGAACGAAGAGCATTCCAGCCAGTCCGGCGAGCGCAGCGGACAGCGCGAACACGACCATTTTGTACGTATCCGGGTTGTATCCGATGAAGCGGAGCCGGTTCTCGCCGTCGCGTATCGCCTGCAGCGCACGGGCAAACCTGGTGCCGACCAGCCATTTCGCAAATAGGAAGACGATGATCAGCACAACCGCTGTAATCAGATACAGCACCAGCTGCACGTCAGGATCGGACAAGGAGTAGCCGAAGATGTGGCGAAAACCGGTCACTCCGTTCGTCCCGCCCGTATAGGCTTGCTGTCCTACGAATAAAGTGACCGTAATCAAAACAAGAGCCTGAGTCAGAATAGAAAAGTATACGCCCCGAATTCGACTTCGAAACGTGACATATCCGAGTATTACGGCCAATGCTGCCGGCAGCAGCAAACCCAGCAGTACCGCTAACGGAAAGGAATGAAATGGCTGCCAAAACCACGGCAGCTCCGACAAGCCGCTCCAGCTCATGAAGTCCGGCAGTTTCCCGTCTGTTGAACCCAGCTTCAAGTGCATGGCCATACAATAAGCGCCAAGGCCAAAGAACACCCCTTGCCCCAAGCTCAATATACCGGTATAACCCCATATCAGATCCAAACCAATGGCCAAAATGGCAAAGCTCAAAAATTTGGCCAGCAAATTCAATCGAAAATCAGATACAAACAATGGCGCTGACAAGAGTGCCGCCGCCAGCAGCAAATAGCCGACGGTACTCTTCGATTGCAAGAAACGAGCCGTTGCTGTCCGCATCCGCGAGCGCCTCCCTTCTATAGTTAGTCCAACGAACGAGTGCGCATGGCCACCAGACCTTTCGGCCTCCACTGCAAGAAGGCAACAATCGCAGCGAATACCACCACCTTGCCTATGGAGGCGGACGTCCACGATTCAAACAGCGTATTCGTCACGCCGATGCCGAACGCGCCGGCTACGGTTCCGATTAATTTGCCTAAGCCCCCCAGCACCACCACCATGAAGGCGTCCACAATATAGTAAGTGCCTGTCGATGGCCCAATCGGGCCGAGCAGTGCGACCGCACATCCGGCTACGCCCGCGATCCCGGAGCCGATCGCAAAAGTCGCAGCATCTACTCGCCGGGTTGAAATGCCCAAGCATCCGGCCATTTCGCGATTTTGCATAACCGCGCGCATTCGTCGGCCCGCTGCACTCCGATAAATATAGAGGTACATGAGGAGAAGAACAACAGCGACCATCCCCAGAATAAACAAACGCTTGTAAGGCAGGACGACCATGCCGAATTGCAACCCGCCATTCAGCCACGCCGGACTCGTCACTGCGACGTTCGGAGCCCCGAATATCGTGCGGGCCAGCTGCTGCAGAATCATGCCAACCCCCCAGGTGGCCAGCAGACTGTCAAGCGGGCGGCCGTACAGAAATCGGATCAACAGCCATTCCAGAAGCAGACCGATCAAAGCAGCCACGATGAACGCCACCGGCAGCGCTACGAGAAAATATGCGTCAAACCAGGCGCCAGGGAGCAGCGAGAATGCATGCTGCGTCACGTAGACACTGTAAGCGCCGATCATGATAAACTCGCCATGCGCCATATTAATGACATTCATCAGTCCGAACGTGATAGCCAATCCGAGTGCAATCAAGAGCAGAATAGAGCTGGTGCTGATGCCATTGAACAAAAGCTGAATCGTCGATTCCATTACCTTCCCCCCTTGGGAAACGGAAAGCGCAGAGGATCGGTCCGGCCGACCGTCCTCTGGCCTACCTATCGAATTATTGACCTTCCAGCCCTTGCGCCCAGTCGTAACCGGTCAAATGCGGATCTGGCTTGACAGGCTCAGGCGTGCTGTACACTTCCTTGAACATCCCGTCAGCTTCCACCTGGCCGATTCTCACCTTTTTGTAAATATGCTGCGTCTCCCCGTCGATCATGACCTCGCCTTCCGGCGCAGCAAAGGTGATGCCGTCTGCCGCAGCCTTGACTGGCTCGACATCGGTAGTTCCTGCTTTTTCTACTGCGGCCGCCCAGAGATATACGGCTATATAGCCGGCTTCAATCGGATCGGCGGTTACCCGGTCTGCGCCATACTTGGCCTTATACGCTTCAACGAATGCGGCGTTCTCCGGCGTATCTGTCGTCTGGTAATAGTTCCAGGCTGCGTAGTGTCCCGCCAATACGTCTGCGCCAATTCCGCGAATCTCTTCCTCCGCTACGCTGACAGACAGTACCGGGATATCGTCTGCTGTGATGCCCGCATCCCGCAGCTGCTTGAAGAATGCAACATTGCTGTCCCCATTCAAGGTGTTGTAGATGACATCAGGCTGTGCAGCTTTGATCTTGTTGATAATGGTGCTGTACTCGGTATGCCCAAGCGGCGTATATTCTTCACCAACCGTCACTCCGCCTTCCGCTTCCAATTGCGCCTTAATGATCATATTAGCTGTGCGCGGGAAGACATAGTCCGAACCGAGCAGATAGAAATTCTCATGACCCTGCTCCAGCAGCCAACTGACAGAAGGAATGATCTGCTGGTTGGTCGTTGCTCCGGTGTAGAAGATGTTCGGCGATGTTTCCAGCCCCTCATACTGCACCGGATACCACAGCAAGCCGCCCAATTCCTCGAATACGGGAAGCATCGCTTTGCGGCTGGCAGAGGTCCATCCGCCGAATACGGTCGCCACTTGATCCTGCTCGATTAATTTCCGCGCCTTCTCTGCGAAGGTCGGCCAGTCAGAAGCGCCGTCCTCGATGATCGGCTCCAGCTGCTTGCCCAGCACTCCGCCGTTCGCGTTGATCTCCTCAATCGCCAGCAATTCCGCATCCTTGACCGAGACCTCACTAATTGACATGGTTCCGCTTAAGGAGTGGAGAATACCTACCTTGATCGTGTCCCCGCTGGCCACGGTCTCTTCTCCTGCTGCGTTCTCTCCCCCTGTGTTTGCAGTCGTTCCCGCATTGCCGCCGTTTGAGCAGCCTGCTGCTACCATTACCAACGCTAATGCCAGCAGCAAAAACATGTTCACTCTCTTTTTCCGAACGTTTCTCTCCATTTCCCCACTACCTCCCGCTATATCTCTTTCATTCCCGAACGTTGAAGCGACTCCATCCATCAACTGTTCGTTGTTACATATTATATAAAGCGAACAAATTTAATGTCAATATATTTTACATTTCTCGATAAATTAAAATGACACAAGGCAGAAAATTTAAGTATTTTTCTTAGTCCCCCCCCCCGTATCCGTTGATAAACGATTCTTTTTTCTCTTTACACCCACATTCATGTGAGTTATTATTACATCATATTGAGAGAAGAAACATGCAGGGAGGAATGCGAATGCATCTCACGCAGCGGGAAAAAGAGAAGCTGTGGATATCCTACGCCGCAGACCTTGCCCGGAGAAGACTGGCGAGGGGCGTCAAGCTGAACGTTCCGGAGGCGACAGCTATGATTACTTCCGAAATTATGGAGGGTGCGCGCGATGGCAAATCCGTCGCTGACTTGATGCAATATGGCGGCACAATCCTGACCAGGGAGGACGTCATGGAGGGCGTCGCGGAGATGATCGCCGAGGTGCAGGTTGAGGCAACCTTCCCCGATGGAACGAAGCTTGTAACGGTGCACGAGCCGATACGATAACGTCAGCTGTTTCACCGCAAAGGAAAGGAGCATCTATATGATACCTGGCGAATACCGTCTGCAATCAGGTGAAATCGAGATCAACGCAGGAAGACAAACCCGCACCGTCGTCGTGGTCAATATGGGAGACCGGCCCGTCCAAGTCGGCAGCCACTATCATTTTTTTGAAGTCAATGCGCTGCTGTCCTTCGACCGCCAGGCTGCCTTCGGCATGAGGCTGGATATTCCGGCCGGCAACGCCGTCCGCTTCGAGCCCGGGGAGGAAAAGCCGGTGACACTGACCGAGTTCGGCGGCAGCAGGCGCATATACGGCCTGAACGGTCTGACGAACGGTCCCATCGATCCTAAGCCAAATTCAGCAGAATTGAACGACCGAATCCAAGCATGGAAAGGAAGATTGTACGATGTCCAGCATGACTAGAGCGCAATACGCCTCCATATTCGGACCGACCGCGGGAGATGCGGTCCGGCTCGCCGATACGGAGCTGTGGGCTGTTGTTGAGCGGGACTTCACCGTATATGGAGACGAAAGCAAATTCGGCGGCGGCAAGGTCATCCGCGATGGAATGGGCCAGCAAGCTCATATCCCGCGCGGCGCCATTGGCGATCCCGGCCCGGTCTTGGATACGGTCATAACGAACGCGGTCATCGTCGATTATTGGGGAATTGTCAAGGGCGATGTCGGCATACGCGACGGCCGGATAGTCGGCATCGGCAAGGCAGGCAATCCCGACACCATGGACGGGGTAGACCCGTCCTTGATTATCGGCGCCTCGACTGAGGTGATCGCCGGTGAAGGCATGATCGTCACGGCGGGCGGCATCGACACCCATATCCATTTCATCTGTCCGCAGCAAATCGACACAGCGATTGAATCCGGCATCACCACGATGATTGGCGGAGGAACAGGACCAGCGACCGGTACGAACGCCACCACCTGCACCCCCGGCGCCTGGCATATCCATCGCATGCTCGAAGCAGCGGAAGCCTTCCCCGTCAATCTCGGCTTTCTAGGCAAGGGCAATGCTTCATCCCCAGCACCGTTAGCCGAGCAAGTGGAAGCTGGCGCGATCGGACTGAAGCTCCATGAAGATTGGGGAACGACACCGGAAGCTATTCGCACTTGTCTCGATGTGGCCGATCAGTACGACGTTCAGGTTGCAATTCATACCGACACCTTGAACGAAGCCGGGTTCGTGGAATCGACGCTGGACGCCATAGGCGGTCGCACCATTCATACGTATCATACGGAGGGTGCGGGAGGCGGACATGCGCCGGACATCATCAAGGCGGCCGGATACCCGCATATTCTCCCTTCTTCCACGAATCCGACCCGCCCGTTTACGGTCAATACGATCGAGGAGCATCTGGACATGCTGATGGTATGCCATCACTTGGATAGCGCCATTCCGGAGGATGTGGCGTTTGCTGATTCCCGCATTCGTCCCGAGACCATCGCCGCAGAGGATATTTTGCACGACCTGGGCGCATTCAGCATCATAAGCTCGGATTCCCAAGCGATGGGACGTGTAGGCGAGGTCGTCACGCGCACCTGGCAAACGGCCGACAAGATGAAAAAACAACGCGGCCCCTTGCCCGAAGACACTGCTGGTCGGGACAACTACCGCATCCGCCGCTACATCGCCAAATATACGATCAATCCTGCCATTGCACACGGAATCGGCCATATTGTCGGCTCAATCGAACCGGGCAAGTGGGCTGACCTCGTCCTGTGGCGTCCTGCATACTTCGGCGTCAAGCCGGACCTGGTGCTTAAGGGCGGCATGATTGCCTGGTCGCAGATGGGCGATCCGAATGCGTCCATCCCTACCCCTCAGCCCATACAGGGGCGGCCGATGTTCGGCGCGTTCGGCAAAGCGCTGGCCGCAAGTTCCATCACATTCGTCTCGCAGGCCGCTTTGGATGGCGGCATCCCCCAAAAGCTTGGTCTGGAGAAGCATGTCCATGCAGTACGGGGCTGCCGTACGATCGGGAAGAAGGATATGCTGCTGAACGACAGCACGCCGGATATTACAGTCGATCCCGAGACGTATACCGTCAAGGCGGATGGCGCAGCACTGGTGTGCGAGCCAGCTTCTGTTCTGCCCATGGCACAGCGATATTTCCTGTTCTAATTGCCTGTTCGCCGCACATGGCCGATAGCGAAAGGAGGATAAGCCGATGAACCGGGATGCCCGATTTCTTGCGTATGTCCAAATGCTTGACAGCGCTTTGCCAATCGGCGGGTTCTCCCATTCTTTCGGCCTCGAGACCTATGTTCAAAAAGGGGCGATCGGCAGCCTGGCTGAGCTTGAGCAATACATGAACAGCCAGATTCACTGCAGCCTCGTCCGCCTCGAAGGGCTTGCCATCAAGGGAATGTACGCGGCGATTGAAGAAGCGGATATGCGCCGTTTCTGCCGCTTGGACAGTATTCTGCACGTCCAGCGCCCAGCCTCGGAATCGCGTGAAGGCCAGCACAAGATGGGCAGACGGCTGCTGACGCTCGCTCGCAAGCTGTATCCGTGGATGGCGCTCGACGAATTGGAGCAAGCGTTGTCCGACTATCAGGCATACGGCACCTTGCCAGCCGTCCATGCGTGGATTGCCTGCCGTTTGGGCATCCCCATGGACGATGCGGTGCGGGGCTTTCTGTACACCGCTGTATCCGCCATCGCCGGGAGCGCCCTGCGGTTGATGTCCGTCGGGCAAACGGAGTGCCAGCTATTGATCAGCCGGGGTACCGAGCATATTGCCGAGGAGTGGAGCAAGGTGCGTGAGCTGCCGCCGGACCTGCTGCACAGTTTTTCACCTTTGCAGGATATTTGCGCCATGCAACACGAAGGCCTGTATTCAAGACTGTTTATGTCCTGATTTATGTCCCAGCTGGAAAGTTTGCCGCTAACCCAATTTATAAATGGAGGAGATTGCCATGTGTCAAGGTGCCAATCATTCGCATGATCAATGGGAGACGCCCGTATTGGAGCGGGACCGCCCCCTTCGAATCGGCATTGGGGGACCGGTCGGTTCCGGCAAAACCGCTCTGGTAGAAAAAATATCGAAAGCCATGCGAGACCGCTACAGCTTGGCCGTCATTACTAACGATATTTACACGAAGGAGGATGCGGACATCTTGACCCGTGCCGAAGCGCTCCCCTCCGAACGAATAATCGGAGTAGAAACGGGGGGATGCCCGCACACGGCAATCCGCGAGGATGCGTCGATGAATTTCGAAGCGGTGGAAGAATTGGAAAGGCGATTCGCCGATCTGGATATGATCTTGATTGAAAGCGGCGGAGACAATTTGGCCGCGGCATTCAGTCCTGAGCTGGTTGACCGGTTCATCTACATTATTGATGTGGCCCAGGGAGAAAAAATCCCGCGCAAAGGGGGACCCGGCATTATGCGCAGTGACTTGCTCATCATCAACAAAATCGATCTGGCCCCCCATGTAGGCGCAAGCCTGGACGTGATGCGCAAGGACACGCAGACGATGCGCGGCGAACGCCCCTATGTCATGAGCAACCTGATGGCCGGTGTCGGTCTCGATCACATTTGTCACTGGATCGAGCACCAGCTGGCAGGAGACGCGGCATCGGTCAATCTGCACACGCATGATATCGTAGAACTGCACGGCATGCATGGCGATGAGCCTCATTAAGCCTGCCGCTCAGCACGACTCCGCAGCAAGCATACCGGCTGCGCCAGGTGTCCGCGGCAAGCTGACAGGCCGCTTTGCGTGCAAGAACAAGAGGACCTTCCTGGCGGATCGCTATCATCAAGCGCCGCTGAAGATATCCAAGACCTTCCCAATGGAAGAAGGCGGGCAGCTGGCGGTATATATGATGGATGCTTCACCCGGCATGCTGGATGGCGACCGTTACGATATCAGTATGGAGCTGGAGGCAGGCGCAAGCGTCTATCTGACGAACCAGTCTTTTACGAAGATTCATCCGGCTTCCGGCGCAGGCTCGCGCCTAACCCAGCATTTTCAATTGGGGGCAGGCAGCCTGCTGGAATTTTTCCCCGAGCCGATGATTCCATACGCGCGAAGCAGGATCGACACGCACACGCGCATAGAGCTGGAGGAGGATGCGGTTTTGCTGTTCGGGGACGTGGTCACGCCGGGACGCACGCACCGGAACGAATTGTTTCAATACGGGCTCGTGGACAGCAAGGTGGAAATTTTCCGCAATGGAAGGCTGACCGTCTGGGACCGCTTTCTGCTCCAGCCGGCTGTCCACGATGTGCGCGGATTGGCTGCCTTCGGTTCCTATACGCACATGGCCAGCATGTGGATCCTGGCCCCCCGGGCTGATGAGCTGCTGCTGGAGCGAATTCGAGAGGAGCTCGGATTGGCAGAGAAAGCACCGGATTTCGACCTTCCCGGCCCATCCGCAAAAAGCGGGGAAGCGATTAGTGCAGCCGAGAGCGAGCCAAGCGCAACTTGTCGCCTCCCCGGCGGGGCTGCCTGCTTGACGGGGGCGAGCATGACAGCTGATCGCGGCATTGTCATTCGCGTGCTCGGTCATAATGTTTGGCAGCTGCAGCATCAGCTGTTCACGGCCCGCCGGGCAGCACGCCGTTATTTGTTCAACTGGGACACCGCGCCGGAACGCAAGTAACAATCGCCTGGAGGCGATAGAAACAAAGAAGCTGTCCCTGAGTCGTTCCAAAGCTCAAGGACAGCTTCTTTGCAGTTAACGAGCTGCCCTTCGGCATGCTCGGCTTCGTTATAGGATTCGCTCATCTGCCTCAGCGATCTCTATCCCTTACCGGTCAAACGCAGTTTCCGGCGATGTCAACCGGTCATAATATTCTACGTAATTGTCCTTGTCAGGACTGTTGCGCAGCGCCATGGCTGTGCGCGGATGCTCATTCAGCATACCCGTTATCATATAAGGAATGATGTAGCCCCACTCCACCTCATTGCGCAGCGGAATCATGCGGCGGCCAATGAAATCGAGCAGCGGGCGCACTTCATATTTCGGATTTTTCAAGTGGCTGACGATGAGCTCCGTATTGCAATTCCCTGCGGCACGGCCCATGCCGAACACGGAAGAATCCAGGAACTGCACGCCCTTCGATGCGCCAACCATCGTATTGGCGAAGGCCATCTGCATATTGTTGTGCATGTGCATGCCCAGCTCCTTGTCCGGCAACAGCCGCTGGAACTTGCTGACCAAATACTCGATGTCATCCGGCATCAGGCTGCCGTAAGAGTCGACAACATATACAACATCTACCGGACTGTTCCGGATCGCCTCCATCGCTTCGTTCAAATCATTCTCCATAACGTGCGACAGCGCCATGATGTTCAATGTCGTTTCGTAGCCCATCTGGTGGAACGTCTCTACCAGTTCCAGTCCCTTGTCGACATCTTTGATATAACAAGCGACCCGGATCATGTCAAGCAAGCTTTCCTTGCGGGGGACAATGTCATTCTCATCGACACGGCCGATGTCAACCAGGGCAGACAGCTTCGTTTCTGTCTTCTCCCGGATCACATCGCGCAGGAATGCCTCATCGATGAACCGCCATGGGCCGGCGTCTCCGCTCTTCAGCAGCTTGGGGGAATTTTTGTAGCCGACTTCCATATATTCTACGCCGGCCGCGCTCAACGTGCGGTACAGGTCCTGGACGAAATCAATGCTGAAATCCCAATTGTTCACCAAGCCTCCATCCCGTATGGTGCAGTCCAATATTTTGTGAGTTGACTTCATACGCTGTTCCTCCTATCGAATATAGATCGGACGATCCGGTTCCTCCACGGACAGCCGATATCCATAACGACAGCTTACCCGATTTCCCGCAGAAAGAAAAGCATCCATCCACTAGCAACGGCCCCGATTCTATCTGTCCCCCCGCCCGCGCAGTTCTCAAACAACAGGCAGGCATGCCGCGGCATCGCACAAAACGAGAAGCATGACAGGATGAGGCGCATGCTGCATGCTGCTTATCACAGACTCTGATAAATGCCAGTCAACTGCCTTGCAACCTTGGAAGCCTCGTGCACATGCTGCACATAAGCCCGGCCCTCCTTGCCAAGACGGCGGCGCCGTTCGCCATCCTTCACCAGCTCCTTCAACTGGTCGTAGAGCTGCCCCGGGTGAGCGGATGCAATCGGCGGCTTCGGATTCATACGCGCGTAAATGTCGGGTCGGATAAAGCAGACGACCGGCACTTCACAGGCCATCGCCTCCACGCTTATGTTGCCGTATGCACCGCATAGCACTTGATCAATGACAAGATCCGCCTGGGCGATCATCTGCCAGACCTCTTTTTGCCGCATGCGCTCCAGCAGTACAAAGTCGAACGGGATTTCCTTCTGCAGGCTATGGACGACCCGCTGAACGACTTCAGTCCCTTTGAATTCCCGACTCGTTGGGGCGTGAACGACCAATGGTCGGCCTCCCCTTTCCTGCCGCCGGACAGCAGGCTTGACGATGGAGGTATCAATCAGGCGCGGCAAAATATGCACTTGCTTATAGTAATCGGAGACATAGTCATACAATTCGTAGTCTTGCACAATGGCTGTGGACAGGTGCTTGGAGAAATAGCGCAATTGGTCGATGATTTGACTGGCCGGGAGGGAGCTGCCTGTATAGACGTAAGGGTTCCGCCTCCTCGCAGCCTCCGGGTGACGGACATCATTGCCCCTGTGATGCATAACTGCTTTTTTCCCCGCATGCAGGGCTAGAGCCACATCCGATTTGTCCGGATAGATCGTGTAGCCCGTATGATAGTGCAGGATGTCATAGATGCTGAACAAGTGCTCCAGGGCATTGGCCATCTCATAGGCATCCGATGCGACGATGGCTGGACCGCTCCCGATATAGTTGCTTTTACGCCAATTCAATCCGGCCGCCTGCACGCCAAGGAGACGCAGCTGCACGCATAGTTCACTCACTTGATTGCCCACCTCTAACGGGAGATGCAGAACCTTCATTTTCACTCAACCTCTGCCTACTATACTGTAGATAGCTTCATACAGCGGTGAGGAGGGCTTTATCCCGGCGTGCAGCGGCGGGAACAGAAAGCGGTGGACAATCGGCCCCTTCCCACCGGAATTGACGTATGCCCTAGCTGCGTCCAGATATTCCAGATAACAGTTCTCCGCAAATCGCAGACCGCTGCCATACACACATTGCAAGCCATTTTGATAATAGCAGGCGAAGGAGACCGTCGCCTCCAACCATTGCTTCGGATAGGGGCCCTTGCCTGTATAGTTGGAAAACAGCGCCGATTCCGCAAACCCGAGGTCCTTCCACTCGCTTACATGTGCGCTTCCATAGTTGGCCAGCCACATCGTGCTGAGCCCGCGTTTGCCGGCCCACCCGTTAAAGGCTCGCACCAGGGACACGTCTCCGTCCGGTATCGCTTCGCGTCCCCAAACCAAACCTTCCAGCCGGGGCCCGGATCGGCCGAATCGCTTCGCCCAGCGGCTGCGAACAGTGTCGGCCCAATCCGTCACCGCTTGAATTCTGTCCTTCTCCAGCTGTTCACTCGGATAGGGCAGCATAACCCACAAGGAAGGCGTCTCAACCCCATACCGGTTGGCATGCGCAAGAAACGTATCGACAACGCACCCTTCCCCCAGCAGCTGATGACTCCATGCCTCCCACTCTGCCAACGACGCAGGCAGCAGGCCGCTCCGCAG
Source organism: Xylanibacillus composti (assembly GCF_018403685.1). Classification (NCBI taxonomy): domain Bacteria; kingdom Bacillati; phylum Bacillota; class Bacilli; order Caryophanales; family Paenibacillaceae; genus Xylanibacillus; species Xylanibacillus composti. The sequence continues at coordinate 199,872 of NZ_BOVK01000015.1, read as the reverse complement.
ACCGGTCAGATAGCCGCCTTTGCTTGTGGCACCGGGACTCAGTATCCAGCGGGCAAAAAAAGCCTGATTCCCGTTCGGCCCGCGATACACGAACCACGGCAGCGCGCTTCGTCCCCATTCACTCTGCAAATAGTCGGTGTTTGTCGCCAAATCGCTTTCAAACAGCAAGATATGACGCATCTTTCCCCCTCCTTAGAGCTGCTTGTAAATGGCCAGCAATTGCGGAATCACAGCGCTCACATCATGTCTTTGCCGCACATAGTCCCGGCTCGCTTTCCCGATATGGCGCAGCTGCTCCGGCTGACTTGCGATCTGCTTCAGCACTGCAAGGATAGTTTCGGGCGCAGCCTGGATGATCGGCAAGGAAGGAGGAAGCGAGCGCCGGACATCCTCCCTTATATAGGCAACCACCGGTTTGCCCATTGCCATAGCTTCGACAGCAAGCATGCCGTATGTGCCGCACAGCAGTTGATCAATGATGAGATCGGCCTCGGCATACAGGCGTATCGCCTCTTGGTGGCTCATGTTCTGTATGCGCACATATTCCACCGGATGCTTTCGCTTCAAGTCCGCTATAGCCGCTTCCACATAAGACGTTCCTTTGAATGCAGGACGTGTAGGGGCATGCACAATGCGCAAGCGCTGCATGTCCGCCCTCGGATAGTTGGGCCGATAACGCCGGACATCCACAGCAAGCGGCAGGATATGCACATGGCGGTAGTAATCCTTCACATGCGGATAAAGTTCGGCATCCTGAACGATAGCGTGAGAAATCGATGCAGACAGCCGCTTCAGCCGTTCATGAATCTCTTGATCCGTCAAATATCCGGCAGGGAGCGGATAAGGATTCAGCTTGCGGGACAACGAGGCCGACCGAACATCACTGCCCCAATGATGCATGACCATCGGGTATCCTGCTGCATCCAAAAGCGGCAAATCCTCATTGTTCACCATAAGGCTGTTGCCATTGTGAAAGTGGAACAAGCATTCCTTTCTTCTGACATAATCCAATAATCCCATCATCTCATAGGCATCCGTCTGAAAGACGGCTGAGCCAGGGTAGTCGAGATAAGACTGAAACCAATTGAAACCGACAGCGTCCGCTCCAGTCCTTCTTAATCCCTCGCAAAGCGTATTCATCTGTCCGGCTATTTCCGATGGTGCGTGAAGAACGCGCAGCTGGATCACCTCCGATTTCACACAATTTTCCGCTAGGCATGCATGCTATCTGTTGATACGCGCAGCCTTGCCGCGGCGCCTGCGAATCCCGTGAACGACGTGGACCAAATCCCGATAAAGCTGCTTTCTCGTTCGGGCCAGGTCCACCAGGTCGGTTTCTTGGAAGACAAACATCAATGAAGCGCGATCCAGATAATCCAGGCGGCTGGGAACTCCTCTCCTCCAGTATTCATACGGATGGCCTCGGTCACATAGGCTGCCCTTGCCGCACACGAGCTGCAGCCCGCTCCCCACTGTTGAGGCAAAAAGCGCGGCATAGTCGATATACTCAACCGGAACATCAGATCGGCCATAATAGCCCGGATTGACATACATGAAATCAAACCCCATATCCTTCCATGCATGCACATGCGCAGAACCGTAATGTGCGAGCCACATAAACCGCAGGCCCTTGCTCCTAACGTGCCGCCCCAAGGCCCGAACGAGCGCCTCGTCATCCGCGACCAATACTTCCCGCGGCCATCGAAAGCCGCGCAGCTTCAGGGAATGAGCGAATGAACTGCGCTTCCACTTGCGCAAGCATGCATCCACCCACCAGAGCAGCGCCTCCAGACGATCTTCCGGATAGCGAAAGTTCAAGCTCGTGCCGGATGAGCGGCCGAAATCCGGCTGCAGCCGATCCGGATAAGGCAATGTGATCCATATATCTATGCTTCGCTTCGCTTCTGCTATCGCTTCATCCAGCGCATGCAGGAGCTGTTCCGGCGCAAAAAGCGCAACGAGCCATTCCAGCCAATCCCGCTCATCCGTCGGCTCCGTGAGGCCGAGATACAATGGATTCCAATACCGGCCATAGCTGGATTGCATCGGTGTCAACAAAACAGCGGAGAAAAGAGACTGCTCTGTTCTCCGCCGCTGATGTTCACTGTTTCCGTAAAGGACATATCTCCACTCTGCAGCATTCCAGCTGCGGTGCATTTCCATACGCGGCGCCCCCCAACCGAAGCATACCTCGACTATTGGGTTTTTGTAGCCGCAAGCTTGCGGATGGAGATAAGGCAACATCGTTCGCTCCTTTCGCTTACGAGTTTTCCACCACTTTGTAAATATCGACAAGCTTGGGGATTACTTTGGAAATGTCATGCACCTCTTCGGCATATTTCCTTCCCCGCTTGCCAAGTTTCTCCCGCTTGGCGGCATCCGTAATAAGCGGGACCAGCGCTTCTTGCAAGTTGGCAGGATTGGCGCTCACAATCGGCAAGTCGCCCGGGTAAGTCGAACGCAAATCATCACGGATATGACAGACGACCGGCTTCCCGAGCGCCATCGCTTCCACGGAAAACAAGCCGTAAGTGCCTACCAGAATCTGATCGATGACAATGTCCGCCTGATGATAAAGCTGCAGCGCTTGATCATGGCTCATGTTCTCGATCTTGTAGTAGGTGAACGAATAGCCCTGGCTCCAGAGCGATTGCAGGGCGGCTTCAATGATCGCCGTCCCCTTGAAGCTCGGCTGTGTGGGTGCATGCACGATCATCGGAACGCTGTTGCTGCGAAGCGGGTAGACAGGCACAGTCGTTTGAACGGGAAATGCCAGCGGCAATACGAATACATGCTTGTAATAAGGCTTGACATATGGCATCAATTCATGATCTTGAATAATAGCGGTTGGGATATAGGCCGACATATACTGCAGCCGCTGCACCATTTCCGCGTCGGACCACGGATTGCAAGGATCTGTTAAATAGGGACTAAACGTCTTGGCAAGCCCCGCGATTCGCACATCGTTGCCCCAATGATGCATGACCATTTTCTTGCCCTCCGCGGCATATGTCGGCAAATCGTACAGATTCCTGTCCAGTGTTGTCCCAAAATGGAAGTGCATAATCGGATAGCCAGCTTTTATCAGTTCATAGGACTCCTTGATATTATCCAAATACGTATTAATGATGTGATTGGAATAGCGCAAATAGTTGATAAACATATTGTAGCCTACCGCCATATGGCCATATTTGCGAAGTCCTCCCACAAGCATCCCCATCTGCCCCGCTATTTCCAGCGGGCTGTGAAACACATGAAAGGATTTGCTCATTCTTCATCCCTCCCGAAGGATTTCTTCATAAATTGCCCGCAATTTTCTTACAACAGGACGAATGTCATGATACGTTTCTGCAAATCTTCTGCCTTCCCGGCCTTTCGCTTGCCGCAGCGAAGCATTGGTAATCAATTCGCGCAACCGTTCCTTAACCTGCGAGGGGTTGGCGGAACAAATCGGGGGCGGAGACGGAAATCGACCAACCAGATCGGCCCGGATATATCCGACGACTGGCTTGCCCAAGCTCATCGATTCCACTGCAAGCATCCCGTACGAGCCGCAAAGAATTTGATCCACCACTATATCCGCTTCCCGATACAATTGCAGGGCTTCCTTGTTGCTCATCTTCTCGATGCGGCGGTAACGGAAGAGCAGTCCCTCCTGCCTCAGCTGGTCAATAGCCTCTTCCACATAGGCCGTGCCTTTGAACAGCGGATTGGTTGGAGCATGAATAATCAGCGGATTGGAAGTGTGCGGTTCCGGATAGTAAGGCTTCATCTTGCGAACATCCATGGTGATTGGCAAGACGTGGACCTTCTCATAATAGCGCTCCACATAAGGCAGCACTTCATGATCTTGAACAATCGCATGCCGGATGTAACGCGTCATGACCTGCAGCCTTTCGTCGATGACCTCCTCTGGAGGGGAATCGCCGGTATAAGCATAGCGGTTGTTGACAGTAGCCAGAGCGTGGGTTCGAACATCATTGCCCCAATGATGCATAACTATCGGCTTGCCCGCTTTGTACAGCAGCGGCAAATCCGCATACCCGTCCAGCAAGGTAGCCGCATAGTGAAAGTGAAACAGGTCAAAATGCCGCACAATATCGCGGAACATCCATTCCAACTCGAAGATATCCATATTGAAGACGTACTCTCTGTAGCCAAGGTAGGAATGGAAGGTATTGTACGCAATCGCCTCAACCCCTTGAGCTTTCAACCCTTGGCAAAGCATGCCCATCTGGCCGGCAATCTCAATCGGGCTATGCAAGACCTTCATCACGATGTTCACTCCCGCTCCTCATCGTGTTGCGGACGCCATGCATATAGCGGTACAGTAGGCCGTAATAGGGGTGATGATGCCGATGCCAGGAAGCAACTCGGGAAGCAGGCATTTCGTACACATGAACGCCGCCTGCATAATGCTCGTGGAGCGATGTCAGCCAAGCATCCAATTGAGCCCGGCGCTCCGCCGGTTCCCACACAACCAAGCCAAGCTTGTGCTCGCTCGCAAAGTCAGACGCATGCTTGATCCAGTCTTGCCCTCTGCTGCCACTGCCGGTAAAGGTTGGCCGCAAGCATATCTGATGAAAGCCGAGCTTTTCTCCCAAATGCGCATCGCTCGTACCATAATTGGCGCACCACATCAGTTTCAATCGCTGCTGGTCAAGCATCTTGGCAAGAGATGCGACGATTGTGCGGTCGTCACTGTCCATAGAATTTTTCACCCAGACAAATCCTCTCATTCTGCAGCGATGACCCGGATAGAGAGCGGACGTGCTGCACCAGCCGGATTCCACGGCCCTCACCCACCAGATTAAAGCTGCCAGCCTGCCATCAGGATTGCCGCTGAAGGCGATGTTTTGGCCTTGAATGCTGCCAAAGCTCTCCCATTGAGCGTCCTGCGGATAAGGCAACGCCGCCCAGCAATCGACATGTTCCCATGGCTTTAGCTGTCTGGACAAATTCATCACTGCCGCCATGTTTCGCCCTTCAGCAAAGAGCGCATCCGCGGCTTGCTGCCAGCCATCCTTTGAGGCTGGCCCGGCCATTCCCAAATAGCGGGGAGATATCATTCCCCCTCGCCGGTCACAGCCAGGTTCAAAAATGAATCCATCGTAATAACGCGCGCCCCTGACCGCATTTCCATCATGAACGACCAGGGGGAGCAGCTCCTGCTCGGTCCAAAGACGATACGATGTCTGCCGGGGGTTTCCGCCATAAGCGATCAGGCCAAGGTGTTTGTCAATTATCGTGTTCGCATACAGAGGCATACTCTCACCCTTCCTTGTTAGAATTTTGTTGCTGCCATCGTGGAGCCATACAGAGAAAGGAGTTGAAAGGTGACGGTTCTGGCATCGTGATGCGCTTTTGCATAATCTCTTCCTTGCCGACCCAGCTTCCTTCGCAGTTCGGGTTCGGATAGAAGGTGTGCCAGCACAGCCCTCAAAGTATCCGGGTTAGCTGAGACGACAGGCATTCCCGGCGGATAAGTGTCTGCCAATTCCGGATGAATGTAAGCGATCACGGGCTTTCCTGCCGCCATAGCCTCCACGCTGACGTTCCCGTAAGCGCCGCATAAGATTTGATCAATGACAATATCGGCTTGATGCAGATAACGCGTAGCTTCTCTATGCGACATCCGTTCAATAAGCACAAAAGCAAACTGATGCTTCCGCTGCAATTCTCGCACGGTTCGAATGATGATATCGCTGCCTTTGAACTGACGGTCTGTCGGTGCATGCACCACCAGGGGGATTCGCTTGTTGGCCGAGGGAAGCTGCAGAGGCACACGATCGATCTCAATCAACCGCGGCAACACAACGACCCTTTTGTAGTAGTCCTCTACATAACGGTACAGCTCATAATCCTGAACAAGCGCAAGATCTACATAGTCGGCGAAAAACCGCAAATTCCGGTCTATCGTTTCATCTGGCAAGGAGCTTCCCGTCCATACATAAGGATTGGCGAGTTTATTTCCCTGTTTCGATTGTCGCGAGAATCGCACATCATTGCCGCGATGATGCATAATGACGGTTTTCCCGCTTTCGCGCAGCCATCGAATATCGCGAAAATCGGTGAAGAAGCTCAACCCATTGTGGAAATGAAAAATATCAAATGCCCGGGCAGCACGGTGGAACATCTTCTGCAGCTGATAGGCATCGGTAACAATGCAACGATTCCGGTAATTCAGATAGGTTGGATAATAGTTGTAAGCGGAAGCGAAGCAGCCCAAACGGTTCAACTGGTCGCACATGAGTCCAGCCTGGCCTGCAATGTCAAGCGGTGCGTGAAGGATTCTATACAAGCTCCTCCCCTCCTTTCCTATGCTATGCGAAACGAGCCCCATTGTATGGGGAGACAACTATCGGCTTCGGAAAAAGGCGCCTGTCCTACAAAAATAGCCATCCCGCAGCAGGCATGCTGCGGAGACAGCTATTCATGGTATACCCCGGTTGGAATAGAAGAAAAATGATGTCACCCATTCGCGGTTACAATAAGCTTGGGCTGCCGCCACACAAATTTGGGTACAACCAGGCCATGATTGCCCAAGTGGTCTTCCGCCCACATGCGGGCTAATGCCGTACAATCCCATTCCAGCGTTCGTTTGACGCCCTTTCGGCGTGCGGAAACTTTGGCGCGGAACATAGGCTTCGGCATTCGTTTTGGACGCTGGCGCTTGGCAATGCTGGCCCGGTCCCATCCTTCGCGAATCCGATACACCCGTACGGGAGCACTGCCGGCTACAACCGGGAGCTGCAGCTGGGCATGCACGATTTGGTATCCTGGAGGAATTTCAGCGAGATTGAAGGAGAAGTAAGAGCGAACCTTCCTCCCCTTCTTGCAATAAAGTCTGTTCGGGGCGAGCACGAAACTGTTCGCCGTTCGCTCCGGCTCCTGTGCTGCCACCACCAGCTGTCCTTCCAACGCACTTCCCTCCAACGCAATTCTGCGCGTGGTAGGATGAAGCGCGTAACGAATGCGGTCAGGTCCCATGCAATGGATGACCTCCGGCTCCGACGTCTCTTGGCCCGAGAGCAACCGATATTCCCGCTGATAGATCCAGTTCAAGTGACCTGCAATTACATTAGTGTCGTGATACTTTTCCGCATAGGCTCTGCCTTGTCTGCCTCGCGCCTCCCACTCCGTAGGAGCGGCAAAGAAATGCCGCAGCACACCTCGAATTGTAGAGGGGTTAGCCGAGAGAATGGGCAGATGCTCCGGAAGCCGGTACTTGATATCCTCGCGGAGATAAGCGATAACCGGCTTGCCCAGCGCCATGGCCTCTACGGAAAGCACACCGTGCGAGCCGCATAAAATTTGGTCGATAACCAGATCCGCACGCCTGTAGACTTCCCATGCCTCTTCATGAGACATTCCTTGAATCCGTTCATAACGGAAAGCGCAGCCTTCCGCACGCAACTCCTCCAACGCTTCCTCAATATAAGAGGTTCCCTTGAAATACGGATGCGTTGGTGCGTGCACAATCAGCGGCTCCGCGCGCTTGACTGGATAGGAAGGCTCGACGGCATGGATGTCTGTAGCGACGGGCAGCACATAGATGCGGTTGAAATAAGGCCTCACATAATCGGCGACCTCGAAATCCTGCACGATGCAGGCGTCGAACGTCCGCTGTGCCAATTTCAAGCGGTTCCTGATATCCTCGTCGGATTGGAACAGGTCGATTAAGCGGGCATACGGATTTTTGACGAGCGCGGCTGCTTCACTGCGTACGTCGTTGCCCCAGAACTGCATAATTCGCACTTTTCCGCTCTGCTTCAAGTAAATAAAGTCTTCCCCGGCAGTGCTGATCGGATCGCCGTAGTGATAGTGGAAGATGTCTACACTGTCCCTCGTCGCCTGAAAAATTTGCCACAGGCTTTCCTTGCTCACCTGCTGAATATTTTCCTTGTAGCCCAAATAATTTTGCTCGACATTGTACGAAGCCACTTCATAACCGTGCCGCTGCAGACCCTTCGTATTCAGGCCCATCTGGCCGGCAATTTCGATAGGTCCTTGAAAAACCTTCATCGAAGTGGACACCTCCTATAATTTGTAATAGTGGCCTTTGCAGTTGCGGTGGACCATGCAATTGCGGGTATCGAACAGAGCTGGCGCCTTTTCGGCCAGCATGTCGTAATCCAATTGGTCATGGTCTGTCGTAACCACAACCAAATCGTAATGCGGCAACGTCTGCTCCAACAGCGGCACGCTGTGTCTCACATCGTTTCCTCTGCGAATTTGCGGGACATGCGGATCATGGAATTGCCATTCCACCCCGTATTGGTCCAGCCATTGAATAATGTCCAGTACCGGGGATTCCCGCAAATCGGACACATTTTTCTTATAGGCCGCGCCCACAAGCAATACTTTTGAGCCTTTCATCGGCTTGCCGAGCTCATTCAAAATCATGGTCATGCGGAACACGACATACTCCGGCATGCTCTCGTTAATCGCAGCCGCTTTCTCGATCAATGCGGTGGTGTAATGATATTCTTTGGCTTTCCAGGTCAGGTAGTACGGATCGACCGGGATGCAGTGGCCGCCAATGCCTGGTCCGGGGTAAAAGGGCAGGAAGCCGTACGGCTTCGTACTGGCCGCCTCAATAACCTTCCATATATCCAGCTTCATGCGATGGCACAGCACAGCCAGTTCGTTCATCAAGCCGATATTCACCAGGCGGAACGTATTCTCCACGATTTTCGCCATTTCCGCCACCGCCGGTCCGTCAACCTGAAACAGCTTCTCCTTGAGAACCCGTTCATATAGCTTCGCCGCCAGTTCCGTGCACTGCGGCGTCATACCGCCGACAACACGAGGAATGCCCTTGATTTGATAGTTGCGATTGCCCGGATCGATTCTCTCCGGGGAATAAGCCAGAAACAGCCGTTCCCCGATGCGCTGTCCCGCTTCCTCCAATATGGGCTTGACGATCTCCTCCGTTGTGCCCGGATAGGTGGTGCTGCTCAATATGACGAGCGCCTGCTGCGGCATATGATCGCGAATCGATTGGGCCGCCGCCAGCAAGTGATCCATGACCGGCTGTTTGTGCTCGTCAATCGGGGTTGGCACACAAATGCTGACTGCATCAACTTCCGCAAGCAAGGCGAAGTCCGTTGTGACCTCCAGCCGATTGTTCATCCGCTGTTCGCGCAGCTCCTCGCTGCTCACATCGGATATATAAGACTGGCCCTGCCGCAATGCCTCCACCTTGCCTGCATCCACATCGAATCCGATTACCCGGTAGCCGGCCTGCGCTTTGGTGACGGCTAGCGGCAGGCCTACATAACCGAGGCCGATAACGCCCAGCACGGCCTGGTGGCTTTCGATCTTCTTCATTAACTGTTCATAGGCGGACACAGCTCTCAACTCCCTTCATAGAATTGGCGTATTTGAGCAGCAACCGTTTCCGCTTGCTTGCTCGTCATGCCTGGAAACATCGGCAGCGACAAGCTGCTTCGCACCAAATCCTCTGTATGGGGAAACTCTCCTTCCTTGTAGCCGAGCTTGCGCAGAGCCTCCTGGCGGTAGAGCGGCACAGGGTAGTAGACACCGCAGCTAATCCCTTTGCTGTTCAAATGCGCCTGAAGCTCGTCACGTCTCTCGGCCTGGATGGTGTACAGATGATAGACCGGCAGCGCACGAGCATCCACGACCGGCACGGTCACCGGCAAATCGTTCAGTAATGAATCGTACAGCGCTGCTATTTCCCTGCGCTGCTCATTCCAAGCGTTCAGCCTCTTCAGCTTGACGCGAAGAATTGCTGCATGCACTTCATCCAACCTGCTGTTCCAGCCGATTTCATCATGATGGTATTTTTGACGGCTGCCGTGAACCCGCAGCCGGCGCAGGCGTTCAGCCATATCGCGATCATTGACTACGATCATGCCTCCATCCCCGCACGTTCCCAGGTTTTTCGTCGGGAAGAAAGAGAACGACGCGCCTTGGGACACGGCTCCCGGACCGCGCCCCTCCCATTGGGCGCCGATGGCCTGGCAGGCATCCTCGAGCACCAACAGCCGATGCGCATCTGCCAGCTGCACGATCGCGGTCATATCTGCCATCTGTCCGAACAAATGAACAGGAAGAATCGCCTTCGTCCGGGGCGTTATCCGCCGGGCGGCGTCCTCTGCGTCCAGATTGAACGTATCCGGCCGGACGTCGGCAAATACCGGCACAGCGCCGACCTGCATAATGGCTTCAGCTGTCGCAAAGAAAGTGAACGGTGAGGTAATCACCTCGTCGCCGGGCCCAATCCCCAATGCATACAGATGCAGCACCAAGGCATCTGTCCCGTTGCCCACGCCTATCCCGTAGGTAGCGCCGCATTGGGCGGCAACCTCTTCCTCCAGCTTGCGCACTTCATCACCCAGAATGAACGCGCCTTTCTTCAACACGCGACTGAATGCTTCTTGAATTTCCTTCTCCTGTTCTTTCCATTCATGCTGAAGATCAATGAATGGCACATTACCCAACCGCGGCCCCTCCTCTCTGCCGAATATGCTGTGCGATCGTCTCCAGTGCAGGCGGCAAGGTCACGCTATAGGAAAATTTCTCTCTGGCCAGCTGCATGCCGTTCATCGCAATTCGCCTGCGTTCATCTTCGTGATTCAAGTAGTAATGAATTTTATCCAGGGTTTCCTCTGGTGAATTGGAAACTTCGCAGCACAGCCCCGGCTGCAGCAGCTTATGAACCTGTGCTGTGCCGGAAGTGAGCAGAAATCCTCCGCTTGCCATAATTTCATAGGTCCGGTTGCTGATTTGCTCTTCGATGGATTGCACGCCGATATTGATCTTCGCCGAATTGAAAGCGGCCGGTGTACGATGGAACGGCAAGTTTCCTTTGTGCATGCCGGGTGCCGGCGACGTCCCGTAGTACTCTGCCGCATGCTCCCAGTCTTTGCCCCACAGCTGTACATGCAGACCGGACTGAAACAGGGGCACAATCAGATCGCGAATGCTTCTTCTTCGGTATATATCCCAAAAGTGCTGTACATTGGCGATAGCGGAAACCTCACACTCCAGCTCGGGAGACGGGGCAACCGGACGATGAAGCTGCTCGTTGCACCCCACATCCAGATAACGGGACGGGATTCCCATGGCCTCGTACATGCCAACACATGCCTCTCCCCGCGTCAGGACGAAATCCGGCTGTGTCCACTCTATATAGCGCTTCGACCAATACTCGAAATGCAGGCCGTCCTCTTCAGCGTAATAAACATGGAAGACGCCGTGGCGTTTCAATACTGTGCGAATCGCCTCGACTTTCAACGGATCGCAATGTTCCGCGTCCCATCCCATATCGATATAGAAGTCCGGTTTGTGCATGCGCACTGCCTCTTCCAGCGATTGCTCGCTTGCATCATTCAGATGGTACACACGGTGACCGAGGCTTTCCAGCGCCCACCCCATGCTCAATCGAAATACATCCAATGAAAACTGGGCTAAAATTCTCAAGTCTATTCTCCTTTCTTCTCCTGTGAGCTAGGCTTTAGCGGCCGAGCCGGATTCCCTATCCAAATTTGTCCGGCCGGCACCGATTTGCTGACAACGGCCCCGCCTCCGATAACGGCTTCTTCACCAATTTCGATGCCCGGCAGCAGTGTTGCATTGTTGCCAATTGCAGCCCCCTTGCGAATGATCGCCCCTTGATAGGCATAAGGCCGCTTGCCCATATATTTGTCATTCGAGGTGGAGACACGCGGACCTATAAACACATCGTCCTCGATCGTCATATCCCCGGTAATATAAGCCCCGGTTTGTACGACTACGCGTGAACCGATTGTGGTGTTCAGTTCAACCGTAGCCGCTCTGCCGATGACAGTTCGACTGCCGACACGAGCATTCTCCCGAATTGAGGCATGGTCGGCAATGAAGACATCCTCGCCAATCTCGCTTCCCGCGTAGAGAACGACGTTCGCGCCAATCGCCGTCCCGTCTCCAACCTGCAGCGGGGACAGGGCTGCAGGCTTCCGCTTGATTCTGGCATTGGATGAAGGCTGCTTGCCTACTACGCTGCCCGGTCCAACCTTGACGCCCGCCCCGAGACGGGTGCCTGGACCTATCACGGCATGATCGCCTATCTCCGTGCCATCCCCCAGCACCACATCTTCATGAATCACCGCATACCAGCCAATTCGGCAATTCGCCCCTATGCGCGCTGATGGATGAATCGAATGAACCGGTTCGCTCATGCCTCATCTCCCTTTCGTACGTTTGCTTCCTGTCTATACCACTCCCATGTTTTCAGAAGGCCTTGATCCAACGAATGCCGAGGCCTCCACCCGGTTGAAGCCTGCAGACGCTTCATGCTGACGGCCCGGCGCTGTACCGTATCGATTCTGCGCTTCTCCACATATTCGCGAGGGTAATTGTCGGGCATGCCCGTTACGGCGCAGACACGCTGTGCCAGCTCATTAATCGTCGTTTCCACACCTGTGCCGATATTGCAGACACTCCCCTTGGTTGCGGGGCTGGCCGCAGCATCCAACACGGCATCCATCGCATCATCCACATAGGTGAAATCCCTTGTTTGCTCGCCATCGCTGAAAATTTGCAGCGGCTCTTGGCGAACGAGCCGCTCCATGAATTTCGTCACTACTCCGCAATATGGATTCGTGCTCACTTGACCTGGACCGAAAACATTAGAGAAGCGCAGCGCGGTAAAGGGAATGCCAAAGCTTTGCCCATAAGCGATGCCCAGCAGCTCGCCGCACATCTTCGAAGCGGCATAGGGCACCGTCACGTTGTACTGGTCCTCCTCTGCCGGCAGCCGGGAAGCATTGCCGTAAATCGAAGAGGTCGAGGCGTAAACGAACCGCCGCAGTCCAATGTTCCCTGCGCTTTCCAGCAGCATCTGCATGGTTCCCTTTGCGTTTACCTCGAAATCGCTCGCCGGCTGCTCCATGGACAGCACAATATTGCGCGCCGCGAAGTGAAAGATGTAATCCGCTCTTTGCAAGTACGGTCTGATCGCGGGTCCGTCTGCAACACTTACCTGCTTGAAGGAAACATTCGGCGCGGACGGGACAACATCCCGGCGACCGGTATACAGATCATCAATTACGACAATGTCCGCTGCGTAAGGGAGCAGGCGGCGCACAAGATTGCTGCCGAGAAATCCAGCTCCGCCTGTTACGACAATGCGGCACCCTCCAAAAATCCGGGCGTAATAGCGATGCTGACCGTTCTCAGGGTTGGTCCGCTTCATGATTCCATCATCTCCATCGTTGAGAATTGCTCCAGCGGCAAATCGATCGTCCTCCGTTCCTTTGCTGCGCGGTAAACCGCCAAAATCCATTCCAGCGCAATCATGCCTTCCTCCCCGTTCACAAGAGGTTCGCGATTCGTTTGCACAGCCTGAACCAAATCGGCATAAAGCGCAGCGTAGCCATCATCGGCGGGCTTCCAATCCGGCAATTCGACTCCTGGAACACACCAATCGGTGATTTCTGCCAGCTGCTTGCCCGTCAATTCGATCGTGCCCTTTGAACCGAGCAGCCTTAGACGCTCCTCTGTATGCCCGCGCGCAGCGCATACGGTTGCATGCACTTGCACAATGCCGCCGGGTTCCGTCTCCGCTACAGCTGACGCCGTATCCTCCGCTTCGATCGGACGCAGCAGTCGACCGATGGCTCCTGCCGCCGAACGGGGTTTCCCGGCGAACCAATACAGCAAGTCGATATTATGAATAGCTTGATTCATCAGCACCCCGCCGTCCATCTCCCAGCTTCCTCGCCAGGGAGCCTGGGCATAATAAGCGTCGTCCCGATTGATCCGCAACGTCATTTCGGCATGGATGATTTGGCCAATGCCGCCACTGGAAAGCAGCCGCTTTAGTTCCTGCAAATGCGGATAGAAGCGCTTCTGATGGCATACGGCCAGCTTGCCGCCGAACATGCGGGAAAGACGGTTCATCTCCCGTGCCTCTTGCACGGATAGTGCCATAGGCTTCTCAACGACTACATGCTTGCCTTGAATCAGCGCTTCCTTCGCGATGCGTCCGTGCAGCCCGCTTAAGGTGGACACCACAACAATGTCTACATTTGAGTCAACCAGCAGTTCAGCATATTTTCGATAAGCGTTCACCCGAGCAGCCGGGAAGAACGATTGATAGCGTTCCACTACAGCCTTCATCGCCTCGTCGGATACGTCGCATACCGCGGCAAGCTGCAAGTCGGAGGAATCCATGACTGCTTCCAGGTGCTTTCTTCCTATAAATCCGCAGCCTATTAATCCGACATTCATTTCCACCACCTCCAAAACGAATATGCGCTTGTAGAACAATTCATCTTATGTTGATTTCCGTACAAGCGAATAGACCATTGGACGGGTATGCGTCAATTTAGGCAGAGGTGGAGCATGCCTTGCTCTTAACCAAGGTCAAACCCGCAGCAACCAACGCCGAGCTTTGGAAGCGTGCTTTGCCCGAAAGCCAAAAAGAGCACGCCGCACTGTTTCAGCTATGCGGGTGCCCTCCACCGGCTCTGCACATTTCCCATGTTTCATGATCCTGCCCGAAAAACCCCATCTGCCAACCATGGGGACGCCGGTCGTTTGCGCAGGCGTCTCCGACGAAATGAGGTCCCTTCAGACTCATCCATCTGTTCCCGACCGTTCCTGGCAACAACTGCTCCTGCAGCCTGCCTCAGCCAATCGTCCAGCATCGAGGCCGCAGAACGCTGCTGCATAGCCAGCTCCTCATCGGGGAACGGCAGCGAACGGCGAAGTTCGGCGGTATGATCCAGCAAATCGGCGATGGCGTACTGCGAACGGACGAGCGCCGCAAGCAGGCGCTTCTTCAGCAAGCTGTTGTCCAGGTCAGCGCCATGCAGCCCAGTCATGACGGTTCTTCTCCCTTCCCGCCGAACATATCCATGCCGCCGCCCGATTCTTCTTCCCCGAGCAAGATTTTCAAGTGGCCGACAATGCCGCTTTCCACCCGTGCAATGCCTTCCAGCATCTCTACAACCTGCTCGTGCACGGCGAGGCATGGTTTTAACGGGTCCCCTTCTGCCAGGCAGCCGCACAGCCAATTGCGGGCCTTCTCCGCTTCCAGCGCTTTATGCGCCAATATTTCCGCCAGCTGTTCATGCATGCGAATGGTTGACAGCAATAGCCGCTGCTTTTGCGTTTCCTCTCTCATGGTCCCCCTCCTGCCGGTTATTCTTCGTCTTCGTCCTCATCTTCCTCTTCCTCCCTAAGCACTAATCCGGTATGCTCAGCCAGCACTTCCAATACGCCGGCTATGCCATTCAAATATGCAATGACATTCTCCTGAATCCGCCCTGCATGCTTATATGCCCTCTCGGCGCCGACCGCCGCACCGCGATGGTTAGGCAAACCATTGGTCTGAGCGGCCATGTGAGCCGCTACGGTCTTCTCCGCTTCCAGCAATCTGGCCAACTGGTCATGCGCGTTGGCCAGCTGCTCGAGCAGCCGCAGTTCATTCTCATTCAAAAGCCTTCCCCTCCTTTCGTATAGCGGTCGGCCATATGGCCGAAATCAATGGCCACCTTGCCCATGACAGAACGAATATGCGATACAATGGGCACTGCGGCGATTCCGGCGGAAACAAGGGCAAAGTCGAAGGAGTGCTTTTCCACGTCTGCCAGCACGCGCGGCACATCCGCCATGCCGCGAACAGGGTGTACGGCTCCACTGACCCGGTTGCCGTTGCTGCGCAGCTTCTCGGCCACATCATGGGCCAGGTTTCCGACGACCAGCACGCGCCCTGCTTCAAGCAGCCGGTTGATGTAGCCTTGGCGATAAAGCTCGTAGTTCACCAGCGAGTGGGTCAGCGGCAGCGACCGATAATCCATGCCGTGGGCGCGCAGCACTTGAAGGAAAAGCGGTTGAAAAGCCCGCTTGCGCGACAACGGAATGCCGATCGCGTCGGCTTTGCGGATACCGGCAAGAAGAAGGTCGCGAGCGCCGCGGTCGGGAATCTCAACTCCCGCATACGGCAGGAAGAAGCCCAGCCTTCGTATCTCGCTGTCGGACATCGCGGTTTCCTGCGCCATCGTTAACAGTTCGCCATCTCCCAACCGGATCAGCCCGTAAGGAGTGGCGGACTGAACCGCCTGCAGCAGCTGTTCGCCGATTTGCGCCGGCGGTGTTACAGAATAGAGCGAATCCTTGTATTGCCCCAAGCCTGCCTCTATCAGCTTTTCCATCGGCACGTCAGCCAGCATCGTATTCGGAGGCAGCAGCTTCTCCACCCAGGATTCGGCAGCCTCATATACGCCTTCATCCTTGCCGGCGGCAAGTCCGAGCTGATACGTATCGGTCGCTTTCAGGCCATCTTGATAGCCTTCCCCGTAGCCCCTGCCGTGCGCCTGGTTGTAGCCGTCATCGTAGCCGGAGTCGTATCCTGTCTGAAATCCTTTCAAATAACCGCCGTCAAAGCCCTGATTAAAGCTCATGCTATTCTGTCTGGCAAGGCGCGCTGCAACCCCCTTACGCCGCTTCAGCTGCAAATGCCTGCCTTTCTTTTGCGATTTCATGCTATCCCCCCGTCATCTTCGCCTTTGGCGTACCGTATCGGCATAAGCCAGCCTCGGTCCCTTCAGCTTGATCAACTGGCTGAGCGCTTCCATATGATCGCCGATAATCATCTCCGCCACCGGATTTTTCGCACCGGTATTGCTTGTGCGAAGCCGATTTTGCTTGACTACATTGACATGCCCGCCCTTCCCGACGCGCAGCCCCGCTTCGAGAGCAAGCACCTGCGCGAGCGGCGGAACAGCCAGCTTCTCCAGCCCGATCCTCCATGCTGCCTGTCGGGTCATCACATGCGGCACCGCTGTCAGGGAATTGACCGACAGGTCGTTTCGGTCCAGGACGCGATTGAGAAATTCCTTCATAATGGTCACCTCATCCCTGCGATCGAAACGATCAACGAACGGAGAAATATCATTCAACACAATGTCCGCCCCGTTGCGAATCTCCAGAAAAAACGGCAGCAGCAATTCACCGGGTACAGCGAAATCCGCATCCATAAAGAGCAGCAAATCCCCTTGCGCCTCTTTGGCACCCAATGTTCTGCCGACATCATGCCCCAGCGCCTTCTCATAATGCAGCACCTTGACGCCTTCGAACGTTTCCGCAATATCCCTTGTGCGATCCGCCGAGCCGTTCACGACAACAATGATCTCTTGAAGCGGCATACGGACAAGCTGCTCCAGCACGCTGCCGATTGTCCTTTCCTCATTCATCGCGGTCAAGATGCAGCTGGCCGGGCGAGACTCTGGCAGCAGCAGCCAATCAGGCGGCTCCGGATTCCCCGCATGCGCGCCCCCGACAAAGGCGCGCATCAACGACTCATACACAGCCGGATGGACTTGACCCGGCACAACCTGCCCGAGCCATTCCGACCATCTCTGCTGCAGCCGGGCCTTGTCGACTGTCTCGCCTGAACCGCGAATGGCGGCCTCTGCTTCAGCCCCCGCCGTTGCGGCCAGCTGAAGCAAATGCGCATCCGCCTCCGGGCGCTTTTCCTGCTCGCTTGCGTCCGAATAGACGACGGCGATTCGTCCTTTGCTCCGAAGGTCCCGGCGGCCTCTGCTTCGCCCAATGCGTCTTTTCCTCCGAACAAGCTGCCTGTTCGCCAGCCTTCTTGCGCGTCTTTTCCGGCGCCGGCCGGGATGCGCTGCCTGTATGTGTCCTTTTTTTCGTCTTTTTCGCTTGTCGCTCTTCACACTAACCACTCCCGTCTTCGAATCTTGTCGATCCGATTCGCCCGGGGTCCTTTCATCGTCAGCAATTTGTGGATGGCTTCGGCATGGTCCCCCAATATCAAAAATTCCAGCGGATCTTTGCCATTCACTCGCTTGCGCTTGCGCGGGTTGGTGGAACCGACATTCACATGATGAACCGCCTCCACCTTCAATCCGTTCGCAACGGCGCGCACTTGGGCGCATGGGGGGACCGACAAGATATCGGCTCCAATTGTCCGCAGTGCGCTGCGGCTTAAGGCATGCGGAACCGTTGTCATGGAAACCCCCCGCAGATCCGATCGGCCCATAGCGATATTCAGCGCATGCTTCGCCAGTATGACCGAATGCACTTGCGTGCGATGAACAGGTCCGGCATAACGGTTCAGCGCCACATCTACGCCATCCTCCACAGCCTTGATAAAGGGTATCAAGTCTGCCGAGGCTATCGGTATATCCCCATCCAGGAATAATAAAATGTCTCCTTTGGCGGCCTTCGCTCCAATGCTTCGGCCCACATCATGCCCGAGAGGCTTGGGATAGACCAGCACACGAGCGCCCGCCGCGCGGGCAATGCGCGCCGTACCGTCGGTCGATCCGTTCGCTACTACAATAATCTCGACTTGAGGATGAATCTTGGCTGCCCTCGCCATGACCCGACGTATTGTTTTGCGTTCATTCATGACTGGTATAATGACAGATACTTTGGGGCGGTTAGCATTGTGAATCAACTTCTTTGCCTTCACGACAGATCCCCACCTCCTCGGCATATTGTATGTGCGCACGCCAATGCGGACACGGCGCTTGTACCGGGAGCGGTGCGGCATGTTCGCGCATGCGGCTACAGACAACTGCGGTAAAGCTCCTGCAGCCTTCGGGCAGATGCTTCCCATGTGAAGTGCTCCGCAACCCGTCGCCTTCCCCCTTCTCCCAAAGCCGCCGCCAGCGGCTGATCCTTGAGCAAGCGGACAATGGCATCCGCTAGATTGTGCTTCAGCTGTTCCGGCGGAAGAAGAAAACCCGTTTGGCCGTCGAGCACCACTTCCGAGATTCCTCCCGAAGCGGCAGCTACGACCGGAACTCCTGCAGCCATGGCCTCCACATTCACTAAGCCAAACGCTTCATCATGGGTGGAAGGAACGACGCACACATCAGCCGCAGCATACCAGCGCGGCAGTTGATGATGATGGACGAAAGGCACAAACCGCACTGCATGCGGATAGCGGTTGCCGAGCCGGTGAAGATTCGCCACATAGGGTGTGAGGCTGTACTTGTTGTAATAGGGGCTCCCTACTATAGCCACCACGATATCCGGACAGTGCTCGATTATTTTCGGAACGGCTTCCAGCAGAAGATGCACGCCCTTCTGCTCGCGCAGTCTGCCGACGAACAGCACGACCTGTTTATCCCGATAGCCAAGACGAGAGAGCAGCTCCTCGCGCAGCTTTTGTCCTCGCGCAGAATGTCTGGGCACGAATTGGCCGGCGTCCACGCCCAAGTGATTAACCAGGATCTTTTCGGCCGGCAGCTCAAACTGCGACAGAAGATGTTCCTTTAAATAGCGGCTGTTTACAAGAATGCGATCCGCCGCTGCCAGCTCTTGCTGTGCCCGGGCAGCGGACAGCTTTGCGGGCTGGATGAAGGTAGTTGAATGCAGCGATAGCCATACGGGCGAGTGCTTCAGCTTTTTCTTGAACATGCGCACCCAGGAAGGGCGATTTTCAATTTGCAGGAGAGAGGGCTTGCATTGGCATGCTGCAGCCGCCGCCTTGCGGCAGTAGGCAGCTCCCGGTCTGGCGCGCAGTCGAATATGTTCGACGCCTTGGACCTCTTTCTTTCCGGCCTGACCAGGGAATCGGCGTGACACTACGCATTTGCGGCCGCTGACTTCCAAATGGGACGCAATTTCATGCACAGCTCTCTCGACTGAGCTGCTCCCTGCAGATGGTACAGGGAAGCTTCCGGGCGCGATCCACATGTAGGAACGTCTCATCGTTGTTCACCCCCTGCCCGGATGAACGTCCGGGTACTTCCTATTATCATATACAGATCCCCGTACGCCGGGAGGGCATATGCCCTGCGGCGAGAACCTAATTCCCGCACCTGCTCGGCTATTTGTCCAATCCGTTTGTTCTCCCTGTACATACTATTTTTAAGAAACCAAGATGGACGAAGCGGTGCAAGCAGCGCAACAAGCACAGCAGGGATGATGGGAACTGATCAAGGAGGTGGAGTATGGAGCAACCTCGAGTAGGAGTTTTAATCAGCAATCGCGTATATCGTAAAATGTGGAATGGGGAGAAGGACCGGGAAAGACTTGATTTCTATGTGGAAGCGGCCGCACGCTCCGGCGTACAGCTCTGTTTCATGCGACTCGCTGATATATCGCTGGACCGTCTGGAGGCGACAGCCTGCCTTCCCGGACCGCAAGGATACGAGCGAAAACGAATCCCATTGCCGTTCGTGATTCATAATCGCACCTTGTACTTTAAGCAGGCGTCCAAATTAAAGCTGAACAAACTGTCCGAGCTCTGCGTGGTGTTTAACGGGGGAAACCGCTACGGAAAAGTCTATATTCATGATTTGCTGATGGAGAATGACGCCTTGCGTCCCCATCTTCCGGGAACGAAGAGGGCAACGCGCGCCACGCTTCGCCAGTGGATGAAGCACTATGATGAAATTATTCTCAAGCCGGACAGCAGCAGTATAGGCAAAGGGATTTACAAGCTCAAGAAGAGCGGGAGCGCTTGGCTGTTTCAACCGGCTTCCGCCGGCAATGGACGGGCCAGACGGCGCATCCGCTTCCGCAAGAAACTGCCGCCAAGCCTGCTCAAGCTCATCCGTTCGCGGCCCTATGTTGTTCAGCAGTGTCTGCCGCTCGCCCATTATGACGACAAGCCGTTCGACATTCGCGTATCCGTACAAAAGGATGAAACCGGCGAATGGCAGGTGACCGGCATGGCGGTGAAAGTAGCAGCCAAAGGAAAATTCGTGACCAACGTTGCCCAAGGAGGGGCCGTTTATCAGCTTGAACATGTCCTGCAGGCACTCCCGCATCTGAACACCAATCAGGTGGAGCAGGATCTGCAAGCCTTCTCCCTTAGCGTTGCCGAACAATTGGATAAGCACTTGCCCAACCTGGCGGATATCGGGCTTGATGTCGGCATTACCAGCCAAGGTTTTCCTGTATTTATTGAATGCAACAATCGGGATCTTCGTTACAGCTTTGATAAGGCAGGATTGCCGGATGCCTGGCGATCCACCTATGCCAACCCGATCGGCTACGCTGTGTATCTGATCCAGCAAGCAGCCCGCAAATATGTACAGCGGCCGGGCTAACCGAGTTCGAGCTCGATATGAAAGCCCGCATTCCTGTCCTATGACTGGACAGAATGCGGGCTTCTTTTCATTCGCACTTGTTCTTCCGGCATTTTGGGTCCTGCGGATCGCCCGCTTCATCCCTCCCCCGGGAAATGAACCGGCAAGCTCGCTCTATGTCCTCCTCCGCGGGGGGCTCCACGTCTTCCAAAGTATATGGCAATCCAAGCTGCTTCCATTTATATACGCCCATGCGATGATAGGGGAGCACT
Organism: Xylanibacillus composti; assembly: GCF_018403685.1. NCBI lineage: Bacteria > Bacillati > Bacillota > Bacilli > Caryophanales > Paenibacillaceae > Xylanibacillus > Xylanibacillus composti. Next base: position 178,574 of record NZ_BOVK01000015.1, on the reverse strand, counting down.
TCTACCTTTTCCACGATCTCCATTCTCTCTATAAATTGCCCGAGCAATCGCAAATGCTGTTCCTCGTCGGTCCAGCCAGGCACTAGCACGTGTCTGATCCAAACCGACTTCCTGCTCGCTTTCAGCTCCTGAGCGAAGCGGAAAATCCGATCATGCGACTGGCTCGTCAACTGCCGATGCTTCTCCCGATCCATCTGCTTCACATCCAGCAGCACCAAATCAGTATGCGCCAGCAGGTCTCGTGCAAGCTCCGGCTCGCAGTAGCCCGACGTATCGAGGGCCGTGTGCAAATCCCAGCGCTCCTTCGCCTGCCTGAACAGCTCGGCTACAAAGGCAGCCTGCAAGGTTGGCTCGCCCCCGCTTACAGTCAGTCCTCCCCCCGATAACTTGTAGTAAGCTAGATACGGCTCTATCTCCGCCAGCACCTCCTGCACGGTCATGCTTTGCCCGCCCGTCTTGCTCCACGTATCCGGGTTGTGGCAATACCTGCATTGCAGCGCACAGCCTTGCATGAACAGGACGAAGCGAATGCCTGGTCCATCTACTGTTCCGAAGGTCTCCATCGAATGAATATGTCCGATCATGCTGTCACCCGCTTTCATTGAATTTCCGTTACGTTCTCTATCGAAAGGCCTGAGGCATATCAGCATGATTCGTCCAGGTAGGCTGGCACGCCCTCGTCAAGCAAGCAGCCAGGCTTTCTCTCGCCGCAGCTTACATCATGCCGTGGAACGTGCGATGGATCACATCGAGCTGCTGTTCCCGTGTCAGCTTGATAAAGTTGACGGCATAACCGGAAACGCGTATCGTCAGCTGCGGATAGTTCTCCGGATGCTCCATCGCATCGATCAGCTGCTCGCGGTCGAAGACGTTGACGTTAAGATGATGCGCGTTCCGGGACATATAGCCATCCAGCAGCGCTGTCAAATTGCGAATGCGCGCTTGCGGCTCCTTGCCAAGCGCCTTGGGCACAATGGAAAATGTGTTGGAGATGCCGTCCAAGCTATATTCGTACGGCAGCTTCGCCACAGAATTCAACGAAGCAAGCGCCCCCTTGCGGTCCCGCCCATGCATCGGGTTGGCGCCAGGGGCGAACGGCTCGCCAGCTTTCCGGCCATCCGGCGTAGAACCTGTTTTTTGGCCATACACCACATTCGACGTAATGGTCAGGACGGACATCGTTGCTGTCGCTTCCCGATAAGTCGGGTGCTTCTGCAATTTGCGCATAAACCGCTCGACTAGCTCGGTTGCAATCCGATCGACGCGCGGATCGTTATTGCCATATTGCGGATATTCCCCTTCAATCTCGAAATCGACAGCAATTCCCTGTTCATTGCGTATCGGTCTGACCAACGCATGCTTGATCGCGCTTAAGGAATCCGCGACAACAGACAGGCCGGCAATGCCGCATGCCATCGTGCGGAACACCTCCCGATCATGAAGCGCCATCTCCAAGCGCTCATAGCAGTACTTGTCATGCATATAGTGAATGATATTCAATGTGTTGATATACAGCTGCGCCAGCCATTCCAGCATCCGGTCATAGCTTTCCATCACTTCGTCGTAATCGAGCACGTCGGCCTGTATGGGCTTGTAAGCAGGCCCTGCCTGTGTGCCAAGCTTCTCGTCCACGCCGCCATTAATCGCATACAGCAGCGCTTTGGCCAAATTGGCCCTTGCGCCAAAAAACTGCATTTGCTTGCCGATCCGCATCGCCGACACACAGCAGGCAATGCCGTAATCATCGCCATAATATGGCCGCATCAGATCATCATTTTCATATTGGATGGCACTTGTTTCAATCGAAACCTTGGCGCAGTACTGTTTGAATTTTTCGGGCAAAGCGGTGGACCACAGCACCGTCAGGTTAGGTTCCGGAGCAGGTCCCAAGTTATACAAGGTGTGAAGAAACCGAAAGGAGCTGCGGGTCACCCTCGTGACCCCATTCAGGCCCATTCCGCCAATCGATTCGGTCACCCAAGTAGGATCGCCGCTGAACAGGTCGTTGTATTCTGGCGTCCGCAGAAACTTCACAATGCGCAGCTTCATAACGAAATGATCTATCAGTTCCTGCGCCTGCTCCTCAGTCAGCACGCCTTCCTTCCTGTCCCGCTCGATATAGATGTCCAGGAAGCTGGACACTCTGCCCAGACTCATGGCCGCGCCATTCTGTTCCTTGATCGCACCCAAGTAAGCAAAGTACAGCCACTGAATCGCCTCTTTTGCATTCGTCGCCGGTCCGGACAGATCGTAGCCGTACCCTAATGCCATCTCCTTCAATTCCCGCAGCGCGCGAATTTGCTCGCTGTGCTCTTCTCGCAAACGAATAAGCGCCTCTGTCATCGCTCCGCTCTCGAGCTGCTGCAAGTCCTGAAGCTTCGCTTCAATCAGCCGATCTATGCCATAGAGCGCCACCCGTCTGTAGTCGCCAATGATGCGGCCGCGCCCGTAAGCGTCGGGCAAGCCCGTGATAATGCCCGCTTTGCGCGCTATGCGCATTTCTTCCGTGTAGGCGTCAAATACGCCCTGGTTGTGCGTCTTGCGAATGTCGGTGAACAGCCTGACCAAGTCCTCGGGAATGGGAAAGCCGTAAGCCTCTGCGGCATCCACCACCATCCGTATGCCGCCGTAGGGCTGAACAGCCCGCTTGAACGGTTCATCCGTCTGCAGTCCGACTATTTGCTCCAAGGACTTATCGAGATATCCGGGCTTGAAAGCAGTTATGGTTGAAGGTGTGGCGGTATCTACATTCAGAACACCGCCGTTCTCCCGTTCCCTGCGTGTCAGCTCACGGACTATCTCCCATAGCTTGTTCGTAGAGGCAGTTGGTCCGGCTAGAAACGATTCGTCCCCGTAATAAGGAGTCAGGTTCTTCTCTATGAAGTCGGCTGCATCGATGCGCTCCATCCATTTCCCGGACGCGAAGCCTTCCCATGGATTCCGTCTGCCTTGTTTCTCTTTGCTCATTAGGACGGCCACTCTCCTCACACCTTTCATTCGTATGTTAAGAAATCAAAAACCAGTTGCGCATTCAGAATTTTCCATAGTAAGCATTGCGATAAATATCTGCAAGCTCTGTGACTAGCGGCATTTTCGGGTTGGCTGTCGTGCATTGATCCTCGAACGCGCGATCGGCCAAGTAATCCACTTTCGCTTCAAATTGTTCAGGCGGTATGCCCAAGTCTTGAAATTTCTCAGGGATGCCAAGCGCCGCGTTCAGCTTCCGGATCGCCATGATCAGGCTGTCTACGCCCTCCGCTGTCGTATGCGCCGGCAAGCCCAGGATCCGGGCAATCTCCGCATAGCGCTGATCGGCAACAAAATGCCCATATTTCGGGAAGGAGGCAAATTTGGTCGGCTGCTTGGCGTTGTAGCGAATGACATGCGGCAGCAGTATCGCATTCGTTCTGCCGTGAGCTGTATGGAACTCGCCCCCCCCATTTGTGCGCCAGACTATGATTGATGCCGAGGAACGCATTCGCGAATGCCATGCCGGCAATCGTCGAGGCGTTATGCATTTTTTTCCTGGCATAGGCGTCACCGTCACGATAAGAGCTTTCCAGATAATCAAAAACCAGTTGAATGGCCTTGATAGCCAGGCCGTCCGTATAATCATTCGCCATCACTGACACATACGCCTCAATGGCGTGGGTCAACACATCCATCCCGGTATCGGCAACTGCAGTTTTCGGCAGACTGAGCACGTAATCGGGATCAATGATGGCAACATCCGGCGTCAACTCATAATCAGCCAGCGGATATTTCGTATTTCCCAGCTTCTTATCCGTAATGACGGCAAAGGAGGTCACCTCCGAGCCTGTACCCGATGTTGTCGGGATGCCAACAAATTTCGCTTTTTGGCCCAGCCGCGGATACTTGTATACACGCTTGCGAATGTCCATGAATTTTTGCTTCAGCGAATCAAACTGGGTGTCCGGGTATTCATAGAACAGCCACATAGCCTTAGCGGCATCCATCGGCGAGCCTCCGCCCAGCGCAATAATGCAATCGGGCTGAAACGCTCTCATCAGCGCCGTTCCCCGTTCCACCGTTTCAACCGAAGGATCCGGCTCTACATCGGAGAAAACCTCAAGCGAAACAGGCGTCTGCCGTTTGCCCAGATAATAACTGACCCTCTCCACATAGCCAAGCTGCACCATCACAGGGTCGGTCACGATCAGAACGCGGGAGATGTCCGGCATCTTCGCCAAGTACTGTGTCGCCCCCCGCTCGAAATAAATTTTGTTCGGCACCTTGAACCACTGCATATTGACCGTGCGCCTGGCTATCCGCTTGATGTTAAGCAGGTTCACGGCACTCACGTTCGCAGTCGTGGAATTGCTGCCGTACGACCCGCAGCCCAGCGTCAGCGACGGAAGATTCGTATTGTATATATCGCCGATCGCCCCATGTGTAGACGGCGAATTGACGATCACCCTTCCAGTCTGCAGCTTGTCTGCGAATGCCTGAATGACCGCTTCATTGTTGGAATGAATGACAGAGGAATGTCCCATCCCGCCGAAGGCGACAATTTCCGCAGCGCGCGCGATGCCTTCTGCCGCATCCTTCACCCGGTAACAGGCCAGAATCGGGCTCAGCTTCTCTGCCGACAGCGGGTGCTTGCTGCCGACGCCCTTCAGCTCTGCTACCAGCACCTTCGTCGTTGGCGGAACCGCTATGCCGGCCTGCTCAGCGATTAGGACCGCCGATTGACCTACTATCGAGGCATTTACTGCGCATTTCTCCGGGTGAATGGCCAGCTCGGTCAGCTTCTCGATTTCCTCCTTCGACAGGAAGTAACAGCCGAGCTCCTTCATGAGCTTCTTGGCCTGTTCGTAGATCGGTTCCTCCAAAATGACTGCCTGCTCGGAAGCGCAAATCATGCCATGGTCGAACGTCTTGGACAAAATCAAATCTGTCACCGCCTGCTTCAAATTTGCGGATTGTTCGATTAGGCAGGGTACATTGCCCGGACCTACTCCAAGCGCCGGCTTGCCCGTGCTGTACGCTGCCTTCACCATCGAGGCTCCCCCGGTAGCCAGCACCAGAGCCACATCCGGATGATTCATCAGCATATGAGTCGCCTCCAGTGACGGCTGCTCGATCCACTGGATGCAATGCGCCGGAGCTCCATGCTTGATCGCCGCTTCATATAGCACACGGGCCGCTTCTCGCGAACATTGCTGTGCAGATGGATGAAAGGCAAAGATGATCGGATTCCGCGTCTTGATGGCGATCAGCGCTTTGAACATTGTAGTGGAGGTCGGATTCGTAACAGGCGTTACGCCCGCGATTACCCCAACCGGTTCAGCGACCAGACAATAATGCTCATATGGATTTTCCTCGATGATTCCGACCGTTTTTTCATATTTGATGCTGTGATAAATGTACTCGGACGCAAACAGGTTTTTCGTAATCTTGTCCTCATACACTCCTCGCCCGGTTTCTTCAACAGCAAGCTTGGCCAGCTTCATATGCTGGTCCAGTCCGGCCAAGGCCATTTCCTGAACGATCCGGTCAACCTGCTCCTGATTCAGCGCCATGAATGCCTGCAGCGCCTGCCCGGCACGAGATGCGAGCCAATCAACATGCGCTTGTACAGATGGCGTCGCAGCCTGCTCTTCCCCGCGCTTTGCTTTGTCAGTAATTTTCATGGTCAATCGCCTCCTTTAATCCGCTTCATCGGTAAAATGCTTGAGATCCTCCCATCGCTCGGCACTTCCGACGCGCCAGCTTTCCTTACACCCTCATCATAGGGGTTCGCACCGGCCTTATATGTGATAAATCTCACATCACGGACCGAAGAAAGCGCTAGCTTCTGTGACTTAATTGTGAATTGTTTCACAATATACGGGATAGGAAGCCGCTCTTTCTTTTTCCTATGCAGCGAAATCTTGTTATGAGGATGAAAAAACAAAATCGCCCTTCCGCGCGGAGTACCGCGACGGAAAAGCGATGTCTGGTTCGCATGCAGCCCGAGCAGGCTGTTACCAGGTCACAAAGCCCTTGGAGCCAGGGACATCATGCCGGATCATGTCCATGACGGGAACCGTGTAAGCCAGCAGGATCAGCACGACAACGAGCGAGATCCATACCCCCCACCGTTCGAACAGACGCGGCGTCGCCTCGGCGTGCTCCGTCACTTCGGCGACCGGATACTCCGTATAGCCTTGTGGCGTCCGCATCAGCGCGAACAGGTTGTATATCATCAGCAAAACCGCGACGAACAATATCGTGCCTCCGATTGCCATAGCCACATGGTACGGCATCCAGAACACGGCATCCGGGTGTTCGCCATAGGTCGTGTATGCTGTTCTGCGCGGCGAGCCGAACAGGCCGACGGTATGCATGGAGCCCGACATGAAGAACATGCCGATCGCCCACAGGATCGTCTGAATGATTCCCAGCTGATTCATCCGCGGCGTCAGCGTGCGGCCGGCCATCGCCGGCACGAGCCAATACGTGATGCCGAAGAAGGTCAAGGCCACGCTTGTCGCGACAGTCAAATGAAAGTGTCCCGTTACCCATAAGGTGTTGTGCACAACGGCATTCATCTGATTGCTCGCATTGATCAGTCCGCCAGCGCCTGCCGGAATGAAAACCAGCATCCCGACAAAGGGCGCAAAAAATCTCACGTCTTTCCACGGAAGCATTTTCCACCAACCGAACAGGCCCTTCGCCCCCTTCTCTCTGCCGCTGATCTCGAAAGTGGCGAATAAGGAGAAGGCCGTCATCAACGACGGGATGACTACCATAAAGGTAAGCACTACCTGCAGGTATTTCCAGAAGGGCGAAATGCCGGGCTCCATTAATTGATGGTGGAAGCCAACGGGTATGGAGAACAGCAGGAACAAGATAAAGGACAATCTGGCCAGCGCGTCGCTGAAAATCTTCCCGCCAATGATTTTGGGAATCATGACATACCAGCACATATAGGCCGGCAGCAGCCAGAAGTACACAAGCGGATGGCCAAAATACCAGAACAGGGTACGGCTCAGCATGACGTTAATCGTCTCTACCCAGCCGAAAGACCACGGGATAAGCTGCAGCAGCACCTCCAGGGCTACGCCAATCGTGGCGATTTGCCACATCAGCATGGTCACTACGGCCATGAAAGCCAGCAGCGGGGAAAGCTTGCCCTTGTGTTCCCTTCTCCATACCCGATACTGGTAGAACAGGCCGAACCCGCTCATCCAGCTTCCTACAACGACGAATACCAGCGCCACATAGAAGAAGGGCGATGCCTTCATCGGCGCATAAAACGTATACAGCACGGTCGCCTTGTTCAGCAGGATCATGACTGTTGCAAGCAGCGTCCCGAACGCCATATGCATGAATCCAAGCCAGCCCAGGTTTCGGGCTACTGGCAGTAGCTTGCCGCCCAGCGTCTTCGCAGCGGCAGAGTATAGAAAGCCGATAATGAAAAAGGTCGTGAAAACCAAAGCCATCAGCACACCATGTGCGGTAAGCAGCTGATAGTAGCCGATTCCGGCAGGCAGCTGGATCATGCCGCCCCTCACCAGCCCCTGCAGGAGACCGGCAATGCCGCCAATCAACAAGGCGATAAATGCAAATACAATATGGGTAATCACAAGTCTGGAATCTCTGCGGTCAAATTGATGCTCCATCTTGTTCATCCTTTCTGCTTGAGAGGTCTATTGCACGGTAATGACGGTTTTCATAAATTCATGCCCGCCGCCGCAGTATTCATTGCAGAGCACCAGATATTCTCCCGGCTCGTCAAAGGTGTGTGTAATGTGGCTGACCTCTCCCGGCACGATCATCATGTTCACATTCGTATTCGGGATGGCAAACCCGTGAACAACATCCGGGCTGGTCACGGTGAAATGCACGGTTGCTCCAACAGGCACGACGAGATCGTTCGGCTTGTAGCCAAAAACATAGGCGATCATAACCGCTTCATATTCGTTCTCACCTACCTGCTTCAGACCCGGCTGGTCGAAGGGAGGCGTCGTGTCGACCTGTTCCGGATCAATAGCATGGGAATGGCTTGGCGGGGCCATGCCCATCGAGAATGTCGATACGCCCAGGACGACAAGAAATACGATCAGCATGGCAATCCCGAAGGCGAGCCAAATTTTCTCCAACTTGTGAATATGCACGTTTCTTCCTCCTTTTGGTTCGCAAAACCTTATTGTCTGGCCAGAAATAAAAAGAAGACCAGCAGCCACGATACCGCCAAAAACCCGCCCAGTATCATGACGGACACGAATGTCCCCTTTAACGTCGGCTCTTTGGCAGTCTGCTGCTCTACAGGCTTGCGCGCCTCCGTGCTGCCCTTCGTCATTACAGGATCTGACATGGCTTATCCCCCTTCCCGCTTTCGGCCAAGCATGAACGGCTCAGCTTGCTACCGGGTTCATTGTAAGCCCCTCGCTATCGGTTAACTGTGAGCAATGTCACACCTGCCCTCGCCAATTTTTAAACATTTTGTTACAGCGGCAGCCAGAACTTAGCTGGACACATGCGGCCGATTTGCTATAATAGAGGCTGGAGTTGACGAACCAAAAAAGCTTCAGGGGTGCCGGAATGGGCCGGCTGAGAGTGTATCCCGCAAAGATACTGACCCTCTGACCTGATCTGGGTAATGCCAGCGTAGGGATTCCGAGCGCACTTTTGTGCTTACGCACGCTCTCGCTTCCCTATGGGAAGCTTTTTTGCGGTCCGGCGGCTTCAAGCTATCCAAGCAGGACTCATAGATAAAGGAGTGGAAACAGCCATGAAGAAGACTTGGATTATCCTGCTCTCTTTCGCCTTGGTCGTCATACTGGCGGCAGGCTGCGGGAACAGCGGGAACCAGAGTGGAACACAGGGCGGGGAACAGCAGTCGAACGGGGGACAAGAACAGAATCAAGAATCGCCCCAAACCTTAAAGAACGTCACTGTCATGCTGGATTGGGCACCCAATACGAACCACACGGGCATGTATGTGGCGCAAAGCAACGGATATTATGCAGAGGAAGGACTTGACGTTACGATCATTTCTGCAGGCGAAACAGGCGTAGAAACGGCTGTGGCAGCAGGCAATGTAGAGTTCGGCGTCAGCTATCAAGAGAACGTGACCGTTGCCAGAACGAGCGAAAGCCCGATTCTGATCGTATCGATCGCGGCAGTCATTCAGCATAACACATCCGGCTTCGCATCCCCGGCTGACAAAGGCATTGTGTCGCCGAAGGACTTTGAGGGCAAGGTGTACGGGGGTTGGGGCTCTCCGTCCGAAATTGCGACGATTCAATCGGTTATGCAAGCAGCAGGCGCCGACTATGACCAGCTGACTGTTCTGGATACTGGTTATACGGAGTTTTTCACAGCGGTTGAGAAGGATATCGACTTCGGTTGGATCTACTACGGCTGGGACGGCGTGCAGGCCGAGCTGAAGGATGTGCCTCTCAACATGATCTACCTGCGCGACCTCTCCGAAAAACTGGACTATTATACGCCGGTGCTCATCGCCAGCGAGCGAATGATCGAAAACGACGCGGACACAGTACGGGCATTCCTGGCAGCTACCTCCAAAGGTTACGCCTACGCAATCGAGCATCCTGAAGAAGCTGCGGACCTCCTGCTGAATGCCGAGCCTGACCTGGACGCCGAACTGGTGAAGGCGAGCCAAGTTTGGCTGGCGGACCAATACCAAGCCGATGCGTCTCGCTGGGGCGAACAGAAGCTTGAAGTATGGAAAAACTATGCGGATTGGATGCTCGAGCATGAATTGCTGGAGCAGGAGCTGAACGCTGAACAAGCGTTTACTAATGAGTTTTTGCCGGAGTAAGGCAGATTGCACCAGACGCCGGGGACGCTGACAGCGTCCTGCGGCGTCTCTTTCCATTTCCAACTCGAGGAGGACCAAACTATGGCCAATGCACTAGTCAGCATTCAAATTTTACCGAAAACCAAGAACAATGAGGACATCATCCCCTATGTAGACCGGGCGATCTCCGTTATTCAGGCATCCGGCGTCAACTACCGGGTCGGCCCGCTGGAAACGACAATGGAAGGCGAGCTCGCCAACCTGTTGGACATCGTCAAGCAAATGAACGAGGAAATGATTGCGTACGGCAGCCCCAATGTCATCTCGCAGGTGAAGATCTACTACAATCCTGCCGGGGCTTCCATGGACAAGCTGACAGAAAAATACGACGGGTAAACCGCATGAAGATGCGCGCATTTCTTTACAAATGGTGGCCTCCGGCACTGGTCTTGGCGCTGCTTCTGATTGGTTGGCAGGCTGCCGTGGACATTTCCGGCGTCGAGAAGTGGCATGTGCCCTCTCCCGTTGACGTTGCGCAAGAATGGGTGAAAAGCTATCCGCAGGTGCTTGCGCATACCTGGGTGACGGTTAAGGTGATGCTGGCCGGAACGTCGATCGGCATCATCGTCGGCATTGCGGGCGCTCTGCTGCTGCACGTCTCTCCATTCATGAATCGGGCTTTCTATCCGCTCATGATACTGTCGCAGAACATTCCCATCATCGTGCTAAGCATGCTGCTTATTTTCTGGTTCGGGTTCGGCTTGACGCCCAAGATCGTCATCATCGTACTGGTCTGCTTCTTTCCCGTGCTTGTCGCTACTATGAACGGACTCGCACAGACCGATCGGTCAATGCGCAGCTACATGCTGATGACTGGCGCCACCCGCATGCAGCTCCTGTTCAAGCTGGAGCTGCCTTATTCGCTGCCTTATTTGTTCGCAGGGGTAAAGATCGCCGCTACCTACAGTGTCATGGGAGCAGTCATTGCCGAATGGGTCGGCGGCAGCCAAGGCATCGGCAAATTCATGATGCTTTCTTACGCCTCATTCCGCATGGATCGGGTGTTTGTCAGCGTTATGGTCATTATCGTACTCAGCCTTCTCATGGTCGGCTTGTCCCGGCTGCTGGAATGGCGATTTACCCGCTGGAAGGCAAGCAGCCTGGCCAGAGGCAATCAAGGAGGTGACAGACCGTGAGCGCGAGAACAGGACATCAAAACCTGGAGCCCGCCGGTCCGGCAGCCGTCAAAGTCCAATTCGAAGGCATCGTGAAAACATTTCAAGAAGGGGGCCGTCAGACGCGCGTGCTGGACGGCATCGATCTTCATGCCCGCGAAGGGGAATTTGTTTCCATACTGGGACCGTCAGGCAGCGGCAAGAGCACGCTGTTTCTGCTGCTGGGTGGCCTCTACCGCCCCGATCAAGGCCGCATTGTACTGGATGGCCGCGACATCTCCGGCGAGCGCGGACTCGTCAGCTATATGCCGCAGGACAGCGCCATGTTTCCTTGGCGGACAGTGGAACAGAACGCTGCCCTTCCGCTCCAGCTGGACGGGGTTCCAGCAAGGAAAGCGCTGGCGACCGCGCGGGATGCGTTGCAAAAAGCCGGACTGAACGGCTACGAAAAGGCTCTCCCGCATCAGCTTTCCGGCGGCATGCAGCAGCGCGTTGCATTCGTGCGGGCTCTGCTTGGCGCAAGAGACGTCATGTGCCTGGATGAGCCTTTCGCCGCTCTGGATGCGCTTACCAGGCAGGAAATGCAGCATTGGCTGCTGCGGCAGTGGGAACAAGAGCGGAGAACCGTCCTGTTCGTCACCCACAGCATTGAGGAGGCCTTATACTTGTCCGACCGCCTCTATGTCCTGTCAGCCAAGCCAACCCGCGTGCTGCAGGAGATCGAAGTGCCGTTCCCGCGGCCGCGAGATCAGCGCCTGCTGCTTGATCCCGCATTTGCCGCATTGCGGGGAGAACTGTACGAATTGTTGCTATCCGCGAAGGAACAGGAGGAATCCCGCCATGATTGACGCCCATATTCATTTGGATATGTACGAGGACAGCCAATTGACAGACATGCTGGCACCGCTCATGCAAGCAAGCAACGGTCCGCGGACGGAAGCCATGCAGGTGACAGGGCTGATCACCGTATCCAGTCAACTGGAATCCTGCCGCCGCAACCTTCAGATCGCTAAGCGCTATCCCGGCCTCGTCCATCCCGCTTTCGGCTTTCATCCGGAGCAGCCTCTTCCCGATGATGCTGCCGCCGCTGATTTGTTCCAGTGGATGCGCAAGCATGCCGACGATATGGTCGCAATCGGTGAAGTCGGACTTCCTTATTACACTGCGCTCGAGAAGCGTCGAGCAGGCGAGCGCTTCGACGCCGAACCTTATCAAGAACTGCTGGAGCAATTCGTACGGTTGGCCGGCGAGTTGAACAAGCCCATTGTGCTGCATGCCGTTTACGAAGACGCAGCTGCCGCCTGCGAGCTGCTGGAAAAGTACAATGTCAGCCACGCCCATTTTCATTGGTTCAAGGCCTCCCGCCTTGTGACCGAACGCATCATTGCCAATCAATACAGCGTCTCCTTCACGCCGGACATCTGCTATGAGCCGGACATTCGGCAATTAGCCGCCGTTATGCCGATCGACAAAGTGATGGCCGAAACGGACGGTCCGTGGCCCTTCGAAGGCCCATTCAAGGGTCAGGCCACCGTCCCCCGCATGGCCCAGCGTGTCATTCAGGAAATTGCCGGCTTGAAGCGCTGCTCCTTCCAGGAAGCGCACGCCCTCATTACTCAAAACACCGCCTCCTTTTACCGGCTTCCCCCATTTTGACGGGCAGCGGCGACGGCCACCCAATTTTCGCAGCGCGGTACGATCGCTGTTCCTTCCGGCTTGCAGATGTAATACATTGTACAAGACGACTTCTGAAAAGGAGTGAATACAATGCCTATTAAGATCTGCAAGCTGATCCAGCACCATCCCTTCCAGGATGCACGCATATTCAAAAAGGAAGCCAAAAGCTTGCTGAAGGCCGGATATGACGTGACAATCGTCGCCCCGCGAATGAACGGCTATTTATTCGACATAGATGGAACCCCTTATACCCGAGAGTTTTTAAGCCCGAGCTTCATCCATGAAGGCGTCAGAGTCGTGACCTATGAAAAGCATCAGGATACGTTGGATCAGATTGTTGCCAACGTGCTGTCAGGCAAATGTACTACCAAAAATGTCAACATGCTGATCAAGGTTGGAATGGAGCAGCAAGCCGACGTTTATCATGCTCATGAGTACCTCTCCCTTTATGCCGGGGTGTGCATCAAGCGAGAGCTAAGAACCCAAGGCAAGCATGTGAAGCTGATCTATGACAGCCACGAATTCACGCCAGACCTTTATGCCAGCATTCGTGAGGACAAGAAAAGCAAGCTGTACAGCGCCTTGCTCGAGATGCTGAAAGAAGTGGATCACATCATTGCGGTCTCCGAATCCATGAAAGCCTGGTATCTGTCCATAAACCCGAAGCTCCGCGTGGATGTCATCTATAATTCCCCGCCCATGCTCCAAAGCCGTCCAGCCAAAAACTTCTTAAAGCCGCACCTTACCGTATGCTATGAAGGCAACGTTGATCCGAAGAGAGGGAGCGCAGACCGCATACTGGAGATGACGAGAATCGCCAATCAATCGATGGACCTCCGCTTCAAAATCATCGGGGGCGTCCGCAGCCATCAATCGCTCCCGATTCCGCCCGATCTGGCACATAAGGTCATCCCGGCGGGGTGGGTCGATTACAAGGCAATTCCCCAGCATATGGCTGATGTGGACATCGGCTGGATCGATTACAAGCTCCCTTATACGATGAATCATATGTTCGCGCTGCCCAATAAATTTTTCAGCTACTTGAACAACGGGGTGCCTATTCTCGTCAACAAGTGCCACGAAATGGAAAGCTTCGTTCGCCGGCATCATTGCGGTCTGGTCCTCGACAACCCGCTGCCTGCGGCGGCCGACTATGTAAACGCCATCCTCTATCTGAACAGACGACGAGATTTATTGCAGCTCATGAGCGACAATGCGTTCCAAATCATGCAGGACACCTATGCCTGGGATAAAATGGAGACCATCCTCTACTCCGTCTACAAGCGCGTGCTGAAACCCGATTACTTGGCCTATATTCTATGAAGATTCAAAGCCGCTTCCCATCGCGGGGGAAGCGGCTTTTGCCTTTACAGATCCGGCGAAATCGTCATCAGAATCTCCGCTATTTGGTCCGCTGTTTTGCCATCTCCGAACAGATTCCTGAAGGAAACAGGCTGTTTGAACTGCTCGACAGCGGCCACAATGCGCTGACTGTCTGCTCCAGCCAACACATTGCCTCCGTGCGCCACAGTCTCCACCCATTCGGTCTCGCTGCGCATGGTCACACATGGAATGTGAAGCATATAAGCCTCCTTCTGCACACCGCCGGAATCAGTCAGGACGACACTAGCCTGGCTGATACATGCGAGCATATCCAGATATCGCAGCGGCTCCATTACATGAAGCTTCTCGCCGTCCAACAATGGCAGCAAGCCGAACTTCTCCAGGCACTTCTTGGTCCGGGGATGCAGCGGAACGAGGACAGGACGATCCAATTGATGCAATGCCCGCAGAATGGCGCGCATATGCTCGGGATTGTCCGTATTTTCCGCTCGATGAATGGTGGCCAAATAGTAGCTGCCCGGAACGAGTCCCAATCTCTCCAGCACCGAGGATTGTCTGAGCGCCACATCCTTATAAGCCAGTACAGCGTCACACATAACATCTCCTACCATGTAGGTATGGCGCGTAATTCCTTCTTTTTTCAAATTCCCTACGGCAGTACCGGTAGGACAGAACAATACGGTGGAGAGATGATCTGTAACCACCCGATTGATTTCCTCCGGCATTCTCCGATTGTAGCTCCGCAGCCCCGCTTCCACATGAGCGATCGGAATGTGCAGCTTGGCGGCGGCCAAACTGCCGGCCAATGTAGAATTGGTGTCACCGAAAACGAGCACGAAGTCCGGCTTTTCCTTGACCAGAATCTCTTCTAGCTCCATCAGCATGCGGGCAGTCTGTCTGGCATGCGTATCTGAGCCTGCCTGGAGTTCATATTCGGGATGAGGCAAACTTAATTGCTCGAAAAATACAGCCGACATGTTCGCATCATAATGTTGGCCGGTGTGGATGATGATTTCTTCCATATGCCGGCGCAATGCCCGGCTCAGCATCCCCGCTTTCACAAATTGCGGTCTGGCTCCCACGATTGCAGCAGCTTTCAAGACGGCACCCCCCTGAAATGATTCCTGGCTTTCTGCAGTTTATGAGAAACCATAGAGATTGCTTGTACGGTGAACCATTTTCCGAAACAATGCTGCATGCGTCCAAGCGATGGAAGTCATGCAGCCATAAAGTAAGGGAAGAACCTCGGATGGACACCCCGAAAGGAGAGCGAAGCATGAGAGTGTTGCATTTGACCTATGGCCAGCAGATGATTGCGTTATGCCAGGTGCTGCGCAAAAAGGGGATCTCCGCTACATCGTGTCACTTTTACGGGAACAGCTACGAGTTCAAGCCGGATGTATGTCTGCACTTGGAACGATATGCAGCCAAGCAACGGCCGGCGATCGCCCAAAGATACATGAACAAAGTGCTGGACCGTTACGATATTTTCCATTTCCATTTCAGCTCCACCTTTCTTCCCGACAATAGCGATCTAAAGCTGCTGACTTCCATGGGCAAGAAAGTGATCATTCATCATCGCGGCTCTGAAGTGCGACGACTGTCAATCGCCAAAAAGCTGAATCCCTATGCGCGTGTGAAGCCCAGATGGACAGACGAGCGTATATTAGCAGATCTGAAGCGAATCAGCGAATCAGCAAGCCATGCGATCATCCCTTATTATGAGTTGCTTCCATATATAAAACCTTTCTACAAATATATTCATTTCTTGCCGAATGCGGTAGATCTGAATGCGATTCAGCCGGCTTATCCATCAGGCACCGGGCCCGTACGAATCGTGCATGCGCCTACAAACCAATATGTGAAGGGTACAGAGTTCATCGAAGCTGCAATTGCTCAACTGAAGCGTGAAGGACTAGACTTTCAGTTCACCTTAATTCAGAAAATGCCGCACGACAAAGCAAAAGCCGCCTATCAGCAAGCGGATCTGGTCATCGATCAGCTCCACATCGGAGATTACGGCATGGTCAGCATTGAAGCCATGGCGATGGGCAAAGCGGTAGTCTGTTACATGCGCAAGGATTTGATTCCGAAATACCCGGGGCTTCCAATTGTTTCTGCCAATCCGGACACTTTGACAGACACCCTTCGCCATCTTCTTCGCAAGCCGCACCTGCTGCGGAAGCTGGGCAAGCAAGGGAGAGCCTATGCCCAGCAGCATCACAACTTAATTACCGCCGCTGACAAGCTGATCCGCATTTATCGCAAGCTGTAATGCATGAGCCTAGACCACTGGACCAGTGACTGGCAGGGCCATGCCTTGCGATCAGGTTGGGCGCGGTCAGCAAAACCGGCCCTGTTTGCTGCGCTCGCAGCGCGACAACGGGGCCCTTCCGTTTCAGCGCGAATCCTCCTCATATCCGTGTTCCTGCTTCGGGAGAATACGTGACAAACCAATAGCTTTGTGGTACGATAGGGATTAGCAAGTTATGGAATTTATACTTAAGGGCAAATCCATTCGAAAGAAGGAGACGCAAAGCCACGGGTCTAAAGCGATTGCAGGTCGCAATGACAGCCGGGCTGCACGTGGGATTCGAAAGCACGAAGTCCAACGTCAGGATGCGCGCCCTTTTCGGCGCTTTTTTGTGTGTCTCCCAAAAGGAGAGATGTCTGTGAACCCAGCTGGCAAAGTTTCCGAAACAGAATTGCTGCTGCGCCTGATTTCGGCCTGCCACTACTGCGAATCCATCAGCACAGATGCCGCAAACAAGACACCCGTAGCCTGCACCAAGCTATCCGGCGCCGCACAGCCCATTCAGGTGAATTTCAAGACATGCTTGGGCTGCCGGGAGTATACAAAGCCATAATTTCATAGACTGCTGAAAAAACAGCCTTCCCGGGCTGTTTTTGTTATTGCCGAAAAATAAGCCCGCCCCCTTCCCCTATTGCGTGTCTGCCCATTCTATGTCAATATAATCGAGTATACCATGCCATTGAAACGCGAGAGGAGTGTTGAGGGTGGCCAAAGCTTTTTACCGGCTGTTGACCGAGCTTTCGTCCCATGCGGCAATTTCCCGAATGGCCGGCGCTTTCGCCCGCTCCGGCTTGAGCCGCAGGTTGATTCCCCGATTTGCCAAAGTGTACGGAATTCCGATAGAGGAAGCAGAGAAAACCATCGACCAATACGAATCGCTGAATGCTTTTTTCACGCGAAAACTAAAGCCGGGATTGCGGCCAATCGATCCGGACCCGAATGCGCTTGTCAGTCCTGTCGATGCCCTGATTACAGGAATGGGGCCCATATCCGATGGAACCGTCTTAAACGTTAAAGGACAGCATTATACTGTCGGGGAACTGCTGAATCGCTCCCCGCGCATGATCCATTATCGCAACGGTTTTTGTTATGTTCTGTACTTGAGCCCGTCCGACTACCATCGCATCCACGCCCCGCTATCCGGCAAGGTCGAAGAAACAGAAGCCATTCCGGGCAGGGTGTACCCGGTCAACGACTTTGGACTTAGATACATGAACAGGGTGCTCAGCCGAAATGTCCGGACTGTCACCTACATTCGCGGCAGCAAGGGCGAGACCGCTGTCATTAAGGTAGGAGCCTTCAATGTCAGCAGCATTCGCTATGTCCAAGACGCTGCGCCCCAATCAGTGGAACGCGGCGAAGAGCTTGCTTATTTCGAATTTGGCTCCACGGTTGTGCTGCTGATCGAAAACGGCACCTTCGTTCCCGAGCCGGATTTGAAAGTTGGCGACAAGGTCCGTGTGGGTCAGTCCCTCGGCATCTTGCGAGCCAAAACCAACTCACGTAAGGAAGGATAACAGCATGAACACCACACCTAGTCCCGCTCCTGCCGCCAGCCAGGCTGGAGAAGCGCGGACCGCAACCGCCGCCCGTCCGTTCGTCTTTAAGATTCTGATTGCCATCAGCCTCATCCATCTCCTGAACGATACGATGCAATCCGTCATACCTGCTGTATCGCTCATTCTGGAAGAGACGATGTCTCTGACCTATACACAGGTCGGGCTGATCGCCTTCACCTTGAATTTGACTGCCGCTCTGCTGCAGCCCGTCATCGGCTTGTATTCCGACGCTCGGCCTACGCCTTTTTTGCTGCCGCTGGGCATGGTGTTCTCCTTGCTTGGCATGCTGGGGCTCAGCATGGCGCCGAGCTACGCCTGGGTCATCGTATCTGTTATGCTTGTCGGCATCGGCTCCGCTGTATTCCACCCGGAAGCGGCCCGCGTTGCCTTCTTGGCTGCCGGACCGAGACGCGGACTGGCGCAATCCATTTACCAAGTAGGCGGCAATGCCGGACAATCCCTCGCCCCGATCCTGGCGATTCTGATCTTCGTTCCGTTCGGCCAATTCGGAGCGATCTGGTTTACTTTTGCAGCGGCATTGGCCATTGTCTTCCAGTTAATGATTGCCCGCTGGTATCGGAATGCGATGCAGGAAACAGCTGTCCCGACCAAGAGCAAAAAGCGCCGTGCGCATGCCGATGCCTACAAAGGCCGGATCCGTTTGGCACTCCTGCTCGTCATCCTGTTTATTTTCGCCCGTTCCTGGTATCATGCCGGCATCTCATCCTTCTACCCGTTTTATCTGATTGAGAAGTACGGCATGAGCATTGAACGCACGCAAGTGTTCATCTTCCTGTTTGCCGCTGCAGGAGTAGTCGGTACGTTCATCGGGGGCCCCCTAGCAGACTGGTTCGGCAGAAAGAAGGTGCTCATCGCTTCCATGCTGGGCGCCGCACCGCTAACCGTCTTGCTGCCGTTCGCCACCCCGTTCTGGTCCTATGTGCTGCTTACGCTGATTGGACTTATTTTGCTGTCAAGCTTCTCCGTCATGGTCGTCTATGCCCAGGAGCTGATTCCCGGCAAAGTTGCCACGGCATCGGGATTAACGATCGGACTGGCTTTCGGACTGGGCGCCGCCGGCTCCTTCGTCTGGGGCAAGCTGGCGGATATCATCGGTCTGGAAAATGTCATGCTGTGGGCAAGCTGGCTGCCCCTAGTCGGGCTGATCGCCTTCCTGCTCCCTTCCGATGCGAAAATCAGCGAATGGACGAAGGAAGAAACCGCGTAAATTCCGTACTGTCGCTGCACCTGTGAGGGGTTTTCAAAAAAATACAGTCAGCCGTAGTCTTCTGTCTGTGCGAAGTGTTATAATAATCCCTAAAAGCTAACTGGAGACAGAACAGCGCGAACAGATTACGGAAGGATGGAATTCAGATGAATCCACTTTGCAAGCAGTTGAACGAAACATTGGAGCGCGAGAATCCGCATGTATACAGCATGCTTTCCTCGCTAGGCAAATCGATCTACTTCCCTAAAGAAGGCATCTTGAGCCAATCGGCGGAAGCTGGTCAAAAGGCCAAAAAATTCAATGCCACCATCGGCATCGCTCTGGAGAACAAGGAGCCGATGTACTTGCAGACGATCCAAGACCGATTGTCCTCGTTCGCACCGAAGGACTTGTATCCTTACGCGCCTCCGGCAGGCAAGCCGGAGCTGCGGGAACTGTGGCGGAGCAAGTTGATCGAAGAGAATCCAACGCTCCGGGACAAGAGCTTCAGCCAGCCGATCGCGACCAATGCGTTGACTCACGGCTTAAGCATCGTGGCCGACCTGTTCGCCGATGAGCAGGATGCGGTGATTTATCCGGAGAAAAATTGGGAAAATTACGAGCTGACCTTCGGCATTCGCCGCAAAGCGAGCATCGTGACTTATCCGCTCTACAATGAGGAGCGCCGTTTCAACGTGGCAGGCTTGAGGGCAGCCATTCTGGCGCAGCAGGAGAACGGCAAGGCCATCGTCGTGCTCAACTTCCCGAACAACCCGACCGGCTATACGCCCGGAGCTGAAGAAGGACGTCAGATTGTAGAAGCCATTCGCGCAGGCGCCGAGGCCGGAATCAACATCGTTGCCGTTACCGATGACGCTTACTTCAGCCTATTCTTCGAGGATTCCTTGCAGGAATCGCTCTTCGGCTCGCTTGCCGGCCTCCATGATCGAGTGCTGGCCGTTAAGGTGGACGGCGCGACGAAGGAAGAGTATGTATGGGGCTTCCGCGTTGGCTTCATCAGCTACGCCTCCACCAGCGAGGTCGTCCAGCATGTGCTGGAGCAGAAGACGTTGGGCATTATTCGCGCCACGATCTCCAGCGGTCCGCATCCGTCGCAGACATTTGTGCTGGAAGCGCTGCGATCCCCGGACTTCGCCCAGCAGAAGGCGGAGAAAGCCGCGATCATGAAAGGCCGCGCCAATCGGACGAAGGAAGTGCTGGACAGCGGCAAGTATGATGAGGCGTGGGAATATTATCCGTTCAACTCCGGCTACTTCATGTGTTTGAAGCTGAAGCATGTCCATGCCGAAACGCTGCGCAGCCATCTGCTCGATGCCTATGGCGTAGGGACCATTGCGCTCGGCGAGAGCGATTTGCGAGTAGCATTCTCTTGCATTGAGGAAGCGGATATCGAGGAGCTGTTCGACCTGATTTATCAGGGCGTGCTCGACTTGCAGAAGGCAGAAGCGACATCCTGAACACCGCAGCATGCCTGACCTGCACAAGCTGAGGCTTGCCTCCACTTGGACGGTCGCACCGCACACCATCGCTTGACGACCAGATCGAAGCAAAATCAAAAAAAGCTGGCTCCATCAACTTAGGTGAGAGTCAGCTTTTTCTTTCTGCGGGCGCTCTGCCTTCTAACGGAAATCAGCAGCGCTAACCCGCTGTTTCAAGCCGTGTTGGCGCATTCTTGCGGAACTGAGCGACCTTATTTCCTTCGTCTAGGTCGGCTTGCACAGTGGTAAACTCCAATAGATGCGAGGATTTCCGTTAGAAAAATTAATGAGCAACAATCGGGGAAATAGCGTCTGTCCGTTCCGTTAGCGCGCATCAACAGCGGTTGGCTCCCTCGCTGCCGGTTTTCGCTTATCGCCAAATTGCACGCCCTCTCCTTCACGCATTCTCCCTTGTCCGCTCAATGGCCAGAATGCTGCGTCCTGTTCGCCAGCTCCAGAGCCATCCTGCAGCCAGCGCCGCCAGGCATCCATACAAGGGCAAGCCTGTCTTGAACCAGAGCGGCAGCGATACGAGCGGCACCAGCACAGCATGCAACCAGAAGGCGACGCGCGAGAAGGACATGGCGCGCAGCTCTGCCGGCAGCGGGTAAAGGTGCACCCAAGCTACAGGCTCCGTCTCCCGCCAGAAGCCGGCAATTTGCAAAGCCGTCGAATAAACGGCAAGCCCGTACACAACCAGCGCCATTCGATAGTCGCTGACAACGGCCATGACCACAACAGCCATCAGTGCCAATCGCGCCAGCATGGACAGACGCTCTGTGCGGAGCAGCTGCAGCCAGTATAAGTACCGATACGTTTCTGACGGGCGAAGGGGAATCTGCTTCGTCCAGAAGGTCGCGACAGGCCGCCTGGATACGTTCGCCCGTTCCGCCGGGATATCGACAAAGCCCCTTAGAAATGAATGCAAGCGCCTTATCGAGGCCAGTTCCAGCCGATGCAGGTAATCCCAATGAATCGCATAAGCATGCGCGCGGCTTGTCATCAGAAGATGCAAGCTGAAGCCAATCGCCGCCAAGCCTGCCGCCGCCGGCAGCTGCCAGACGAAGAGGCCAATGAGCGAAATGGCAATGCTCGCCCATCGCCAAAACGCGAGCCACCGCCTGGTCCAGTCATCCCGCAGCTGGCTTTCCCGCCAGGAGGCATACATGCTGAGCGCTTTGACGATCAGAAGGAAGGCCGTCCCCAGCCAGAACCAGCCCTCCATGAGCGGTGTGCCTTCCAGACGTTCCCGAAGGCGGTAAAGCGGCCACAGAAATAGCCAAACGACCAGAAGCGCCACCGCCTGCCAGACGTACGAACGGTACAAGGCTGTTCGGAAATAGCCCTGCATCGCTTGCGTCGCCGGCATTAAAAACAGGCTGTCCGCTTTCTGGACGTATGTGCGTATAGGCGACACGGCCAGGGGAAGGGTCAGCA
The DNA here is from genome assembly GCF_018403685.1 of Xylanibacillus composti. Lineage (NCBI taxonomy): Bacteria > Bacillati > Bacillota > Bacilli > Caryophanales > Paenibacillaceae > Xylanibacillus > Xylanibacillus composti. The sequence continues at coordinate 156,590 of NZ_BOVK01000015.1, read as the reverse complement.
GCAGGACAGCAATTGGCGTCAGCGGAAAATCCGGCGAGTAAGTCTGCAGCAAATTCGCATAAAAAGCCAGTAAGGTGACGCCGCCAAAACCTGCAACAATCGGCAAGCCGCTGCGCGCGACATAGAGCAAATACGGCAAAATGCGCTTGCGGTAAGCGGATGCCCTTTGCCTGTACAGTTTGCTTGTATCCAGCGGCTTCATGACTGTTCCGCTCCATCTACTATCCGGTAAAATACATCCTCCAGCCGCTCCCCTTCTTTGCCGCCCCAGGCATTGCGTATTTCGTCGAGCGTTCCCCATGCGCGAACCCGCCCCTCGTGAATGACAACGTAGCGGTCACAATACTGCTCCAGCGTTGCGAGAATATGAGAGCTCATCAGAATGCCCGCGCCCTGGCTGCGCACCTCACGCAGCTGATCCAGCAGCGAGCGGATGCCCAGCGGGTCCAGCCCGAGGAAGGGCTCGTCTATTAAATACAAATCCGGCTGCACGAGGAAAGCATTCATAATCATCAGCTTCTGCTGCATGCCTTTGGATAGGTGTCCCGGAAATACGTCGGCCTTTGCATCCATGCGGAATTCGCCCAGCAGCTGCTGGACGCGGCGCTCCGCCGCAGCCGCCTCGATGCCGTAGGCCATCGCGGTCAGCCGCAGATGCTCACGCACTGTAAGTTCCTCGAATACCAGCGGATGCTCCGGCACATATGCATACGCCGCGCGGTACGTATCCGGTTGTTCCTTCAGCGTTACGCCCTTGATTCGAACCGAGCCGCTATGCGGAATGAGCAGGCCGAGCAGATGCTTCATCGTTGTGCTTTTGCCGGCCCCATTCAGCCCGACCATGCCGACCATTTCGCCCGGTCGCACCGCAAAGCTGATATCGTGGAGGACCGGCCGATTCCGGCTATAGCCTCCCGTTAATCCGTCCACCTGCAAGATGTTCATTGTCGGTCACCCCTTTGCCCACTATTATAACGGTTCGACCGAGCGTTGCCAAAAGCAGCAAAGGCCGCCCCTTAAATCGGGGCAGCCTTCGGCGCTTGGGCTAGTTGCCTATCCATAAGCAAGCGACATAGCTGGCTTATGGAATTTTAATCGCGGTTACAAGCTGATTGCGGCCTTCAAGGATGACTACAGTTGTGCCAAGCAAGTCATCGAGGCTTCCTTCCAGCTTCACATCATCCGATACGTTGTACACGGAAGTTTGCGACTGATTGTCTATCGTTTGCAGAATGGAGATCGTTGCGATATTTCCTTTCGAGTTCAGCGTCAGACCCTGGAACAATCCGGTCGCGGAGAAGGTATTGGCCTCGGCAGCCTCGGTCACGACAATCCAGACGACCTTGCCGTCCTGCACATAAGCAGAGATTTGATCGCCCCTTACCAGAGCGTTCGCAGCCACTTCGCGTCCTTCTCTATAGATCTTCGTGTCCTTCGTAAGCGTATAGGTTTCATCCTTGCCGTTCCGTCTGACTTGCAGCAGGTTGCCGGATACATCCGCACGGACGGTTCCTTCGAGGGAAAGTGTGGCCCCCGATTCTCCAGCCCGTTTCGACACTTCTGCGAAGATGACCACATTGTTGAAGATGCGGATCGTAATCTCGTCTCCCGCCTTCAAATCGGCCGCTTTCGCACGCTTGCCTTCGATCCAGATGAATGCGTTCGGATCCAGCATGAAGCGTTCGGTCTTGCCGTCATGCGTCAACAGCAGCACGCCGTCTTTCACCTCTGCGCTGACCGTCCCCTTAATCGCGCCATCGCGGTATTCCGGCAGCTGCATGCCGGCACGGTCGAGGAACGCGGCGATCTCGGCGCGTGTGACCGGTTTGTTCGGCTGGAAGGTCTTGTTCTCATAACCGAAGACAATGTTTCGGTCTACGGCAACGGCAACATAGCCTACGGAACCAGCCGGAATCTTGTCGGCGTCCTTGAAGTTCAACTGCGTATTCATTTTGGCTTTCGCTTCATTCTCCAGTCCTAACGCCTTCACCAGCATCGTCGCAATCCATAGACGGTCCGCCGGCTTCTCCGGCTGCAGCTTATCCTCTGTTTCGCTGAACAGATCGTTCTCCGCCGCTACAGCTATGTATCCGACAGCCTGCGGATACTTGCGCGCGATTTGTTCCGCATCCTTGAAATTCAAGCGCGTGGCCATTTCCTCTTCGGATTCGGCTTGCTCGCGCAGTCCCATCAGCCTTACGGCCGTCACGACGGCTTCCAGACGCGTAACCGGCTTGTTCGGACGGAACGTGCCATCCTCGTACCCTTCAAATACTTTCATGCTGGCCAATCGCGCAATATTGGTGGTGGCCCAATCCCAGTCTTGTCCCAAATCGGCAAAGTTGATTTTGATCTCTACTTTTCCTTTGCCCTGGAAGCCTTGTTTCTGAAAGCCTTTAGTTGGTTTGCCCTTGCGATCCTGCTTGTCGTCCTTCCCCTTGGCCATCGCTTCCGGCGATGCGCTGATCAGCACGCTCGCTGCCAACAGGCCCAACAAAGATTTTTTCCATATCGCTCTATTCATATCTCCCTACACTCCCCATAGTCTCGTTGTCGAAGCTCTCGCGAAAAGCTTCATTATGCCGGCTCTACTACAAGAGATCGGAGACCGGCCTATCTTTAAGGGGGTGTGGATGAAAGATTCAAGCGATTAAGATTTCTCGCGGCTCTGCTTCTCCTTCAGCCAGCGGGGAGCCCCCTTGTTTTTCTTGGCTCGCTGGCGGCTGGCTGCCTTGTCCTTGTCTTTGGCAGGCACAGCCGGCTTAGCCTGCGCCTTGCGCTGCGCAGCGGGCACGGCTGCATCCCCTGTACGGTTTCGTTCCCGTTTGGGCTGGGCCGTCCCTGCTTCGGTCTCCACGATTGCCCCTCGCTCTATTCGCTTAGGCCGAATCGGGATACCCAGCGCTTTGCTGAATTTATCTGCAAGAAAGCTCTGCCGCGGCGTCAGAAGCAGCACGACGGTCCCCTCTCGGCCCATCCGTCCCGTACGCCCTGCGCGATGGACGTATTGATCGGCATCCGTCGGAGGATCAAACATAATGACATGGCTCAAGCGAGGGATGTCCAGACCGCGCGAAGCCACATCCGTCGTTACCAACAGCTGGGTGCGGGCGCTGCGGAAACGGCGCATCGCCTCTGCCCGTTCCCTGCTGCCCGCCTCGCCGTACAGCATCTCTGCAGGCAGCCCGTGATAGGCGAGTTTTTCCGCAACCTCGCGAATACGGGCTGTTTCCTGCACGAAAATCATGGCCGACCGGACGGATAAATGGCGGATCGCCTTGCGCAGTGTATCGATTTTGTCGCGCTCCTCCGACACAATCGACAGATGCTCCACACGAGTCTGCCTGCCCCCATCTTCTTCGGACGCTTCGATATGCATCGGATCGGCCATCCACTTCACTGCTGCCTCTTTGATTTCCGGCGTGATTGTTGCGGAGAACAGCAGCAGCTGCCGGTCGCGAGGGGCCCGGGAAATGAGCTTGTCCAGCTTGGCGATTTCCCCTAATTTGATCAATTGGTCCGCTTCATCCAGCACGATCGTACGGACCTCATGCCATTTCAGCTTGCGTGTGCCGCTCAGCTCCTCCAGCCTGCCGGGAGTACCGACAAGGACATGCGGCTTCTCCTTCAGCTTGTCCAGCTGACGCTGAATGGACGCACCGCCTATCGCCGACTGTACGCGAACACGGAGCAGGCTGCCATACGTCTGAAATACGTCGGCAATCTGCATCGCCAACTCCTGGGAAGGCGCCACAACGACCGCTTGCAGCTTGTCCGTATCCGCCTCCATGCGCTGCAGGACGGGAAGCACATAGGCCAATGTCTTCCCTGTACCGGTTGCCGACTGCGCAGTCAGGCTCCTTCCTTCCAGAATCGGCTGCATCGCCAGCCGCTGAATTTGCGTCGGCTCCTTAATCTGCTGCTCATCCAGCTTGGCAGCCATGGCCTCATGTATAGTCATCTGTGCGAATTCACGCATCATCCCAGCCCCTTCTGTGTCACTCTTATCAACGTAATCATAGGCGAGTCCAAGGAACAACGCAAGCGCAAAGCTCAAGGAATTGACCGGAATGACGCAGTGCGGTATCCTTGGTTGCAAATGCAGTCATTGTAGAACGATGTGAAGAAAGGCAGGTCGGGTCCATATGGATGAGACAAGCAGGGAACAGATAGAAGGATTGATTGAAGCATTCGCTGAACGGCTTACGGGAAGAACCGATCCGGAAACCGTGGAAAAAATCAAGCTGTGGGCGATCTATTCCCACATACACAAGACGATGCCGCCGCTTACCGCGCATTGGACACAGGAGCATCCGCAGGCGAAGGCGGACATGCGTCGCCTGTTCGAGGAGATCAAGCAATGGAACGAAAGCTTCCGGGAGCAGAACAAGAAGTAAACAGAAATGGCATAAAAACCGCCTCTTTCGCGCAACGTAAGGTGGAGAATAATGCGAAATGGGGTGAAGGTAGTGGCGAGGATTGCAGTTGAAGAATCGTTGAACCAAGTGAAGGAAGCGCTGCAGAGCGCCGGACATGAAGTGGTGGCCATGAATGAGAGCTCCGCCCAATCGTGCGACTGCTGCGTCATCACCGGTCAGGACGAAAATGTAATGGGAATGGCAGACACCACGACGCAAGCTTCCGTCATTAATGCCGCCGGAATGACCTCCGAAGAAATTGTGGAGCAAGTGAACCGCCGATTGCAATAGCATCGTACAGGAGGCTGCCGCTCGAATTGACATCGAGCCGCAGTCTCCTTTTTTTGTTGCTATTTTTTATCCGTCATCTTGCGCACCAGCGCGGACGAAATGCCGGGGAACAGCTGCGTCAGCTTGACACCCAGGCCTCCGATGGCCGGAAGATTGACTTCCGCCCTCGGCTTATACAGGAGGTTGACGATAGACCGGGCGACCTGCTCCGCTGTCAGCACATACCACGACGGCACCTTGTTCAAATAATTATTGTCCGGATCGGTCCGGTCAAAAAATGCTGTCCGCACCGGTCCCGGATTCACGACAGATACGCGGATGCGCGTTTCTTGCTCAAGCTCTTGGCGCAAGCTGCTCATAAATCCGATTACCGCATGCTTGCTGGCGCTATAACCGGCCGATTTGGCTGTGCCAAGCTTGCCGGCGATCGACGCTACCGTCACGATCCTGCCCTCTCCTTGTTGCCGCATATGCGGCAGCACCGCCTTGGTGAAGCGGACCACGCCCATATAGTTCACATCCATCATCCGTTCGTAGTCGGCGAGCGGCATTTCTTCTACTCGCTGAAACAGGCCGAAGCCGGCATTGTTGACAAGCGCGTCGATCTTGCCGAATCGAGCCATTGTCTGCTCGACCGCACGTTGGACCTCTTCCGTAGAGGCAACGTCAGCCGTTAAGGTAAGAACCCGGCTGCCGGAAGGCATGGACTTGGCGACTGCCTCCAGCTTGTCTTCGGACCGGGCGACAAGCACAGGTATGGCCCCGACATCGGCCAGCTGTCTGCCCAACTCAGCACCGATCCCGCTCGACGCTCCCGTCACCAACACGACTTTATCGCGAAGCATGTGCATCCTCCTCTATTCTGTTTTGAAGCGGTACATGCCGCTGTTGCATGTTAACAGGAAAAGGCCGGCTTACCCGCCGGCCGCATATGTATAAGTATGGCACTGCTGCTTATTATGTAATCAAAACCTGAATATCCAGATTGCCGATATCCCCCATCTGAAGAGGAATTGTCAATGCCTTGGCCGGCGAAAAGCCTGCGGATTCGGCTGCATGGATCACCTTCGGCGGCGTGATATCGACCTTCACCCCTTTGTTGTACAACAAAGTGCTGGCGTTGCCGCTTATCATATTGCCGAGCTCTGATATCGCGCTCTTGGCCATATCGTCGATTTCCGAAACCGGGTAGCCTCCCATCATGGCTGATACCATCTTCAAGGCTACTTCTTCATGCAGACCAAATACAATGTCGCCGGTCATCTGACCGGTCATGCCGATTTGAATCCATATGTACTTTTCGACAAACTTGACGTCCTTCACATTCAGTTTGCCCGTTGTGGGACGGATGTTGATTACCTGCTCAATGACGATACTTGCTGATTCCAGGAACGGATTAATGTTTTCTGCATTCATGAGCGGTCTCCTTTAATTAGGTCACAAAGTTGTCGCTTTTTATCATTATATCGCAGATTTTGCGAATCGCCAAGGAAAAATAAAACAACTCTCGATTGCTTGACTAGGCTTGTTCGCCTATAATGAAAGTAATTTCACTCGGGAGGGAAGCAGCTTGAACATCAACCAATTGGAGACCCTGATTGCGATATCCAAGACGATGAGTTTTCGCAAAGCGGGGGAATTGCTCAATCTTACTCAACCTGCCGTATCCGCCCAAATCAAAAGCCTGGAAGACGAATTTCAAACTGTGCTGGTTGACCGCAATCAACCGGTCACGTTGACGGATAGCGGCAAAGTGTTCCTGGAGCACGCCGAGCAGATGCTCAAGATCGTGGAAGAATTGCGGGGACGCCTCGCTGACCTGAACGCCACGCCCCAGGGACATATTCACTTGGGAACGACCACCTCCATCGCCATGCAGATCCTGCCCAGGGTTCTATCCTATTTCCAAAACCAATTCCCGCTCATTAAAACAACCATTCACTCTATGCCAACGGCACAAATTATGACTAGCGTCGAAAGCGGCATCATCGATATCGGCATCGCCTACCTGTTCGATAAAAACCCGGTTTTGGAAACATCCATTCTGTATTATGATTCTTTCGAGTTAACGGTCTCTCCGGATCACCCGCTTGCCGGGAAGACTCATATTCCGATTGAAGCGCTGCGCGATATTCCACTGATCATGCTGTCGCCTGAAACAGCGGGTCGCCGGTTTGTGGATCAGCTGTTTGCCCAGTTCCGCATCGAGCCGCAAGTCGTCATGGAGCTGTCGAGCAGCGAAGAAGTGAAGCGCATGGTGGAACTGAATCTGGGCGCAGCGATTATATCCAAGCAATCCATCATGGACGAATTGCAGAGTGGGAAACTGCACATGATCAAGGTGAACGAATTGGAAATCAGCCATCCGGTAGGCGTAATCTATCGGTCAGGCCGATACCTGAATTCCGCCCTTATGCAGTTTTTGAATGACTTGAAGGGGATGCCGGAGACGCATTTCCTTGGCACCGAATAAGAAGAGCGCGCACGGCCAGAGGAGGTTCCCATGAAATTTGACTTGCATACTCACAATGAACGATGCGGACACGCAATCGGCACGATCGAAGACTATGTCGTCTCGGCCATACGCAAAGGCTTGCACGTAATCGGCATTTCCGACCATTCCCCGTATTTCGCCGAAGAAGCGGACCACCATTTTCCCCAGATCGCCATGGCCAAAAGCATGTTCGCCGCCTACGTCGAGGAGGTGCTGAGGCTGAAGGCGAAATATGCGGGACAAATTGAAGTGCTCCTCGGCGTAGAATCCGACTACTTCCCGGAATCGGCACACCTCTATCAGGAAGTCTATGACCGGTATCCGTTCGACTACTTAATCGGATCTATCCATCATGTTGAAGGGGTCAGCATCTTCAATAAAAAAAGATGGGGCAAGCTGGACGAACGCCGCAAGATCGAAGTGAAAGAAGCGTATTATGATTTGATCGAGCAGTCAGCAAGATCCGGCATGTTCGACATTCTGGGCCATATCGACGCCATGAAGGCCTTCTACCCCGCATTCAGCGACATTCCAACAGGACGCGTCGATCAGACGCTGCAAGTCATCGCGGAAACCGGAGTAGCGATTGAAATCAATACGTCCGGGAAAACAAAGGCGGTGGGAGGCTGGTATCCTTCCGACGATATTCTGGAGAGAGCCTGCCGCTACGGCGTGTCTGTAACCTTTGGCTCGGATGCTCATGATCCAGACCGGGTCGCCGATGAATGGGAGCTTGTACGGGATCGGCTGAAGGATATCGGATTCCGGGAATGGGTGTATGTCAGCGGCCGCAAGCCGCACCGGGTGCCGCTCTAACCGAAAGAGGCAGACATGGGATTAGGCAATTGGGACGGCCGATTGCGCCGAATGCGGGACAACTGCCCGCAAACGGGCGCTCCGTTGCACGCATATGTTGTATACATAGTCAGGTGTATTTGGCGTTGACACCGGTATCCGGCTGTTCTGATCGGATTCGGCGGATACGAATACCTGCAACCGATTGTGAGTGATTCAGTCCGTTCACGACGACATTCAAAGGCAATGGATAAAATAGCGCCAGTCATTTCCGTCAAGCAGCCACCGAGCAAAAAAAAGCGCCTGCCTTGCGGCAAGCTCCATGGGTGAATCTATATCAAAAGGGGGTCTTGCTCATTATATTACCCTACGGACATTAACAAGCCATAACAGCAATGTTTCAATTCTGTAACATTTGCCATGGAAACGCGACTACATCCAGGAAAGCAGGTGAATGCATGACGGATTACCACCATCTCCGGCATGTGAAGGAACAGACCCGCTCGAAACGCGCTCTGTGGATTACTCTCCTGTTGACCCTGTTCTTCACCATTGTCGAAATAATCGGCGGCCTTCTCTCCAACTCGCTTGCCCTGCTGTCCGACTCCGCCCATATGGTCTCCGATGTCATCGCTTTGGGATTAAGCATGACCGCTATCTACCTGGCGTCCCGTCCTCCCAACTCCCGCTTCAGCTATGGGTACTTGCGCTTTGAAATCATCGCCTCCTTCCTCAATGGTCTGGCGCTTTGCCTGATTTCCGTCGGTATTTTCATTGAAGGCATTCGCCGCTTCTTCTTCCCGGAAGATGTCAAGCTCGAACTCATGCTTGCCATTGCCATCATCGGCTTCCTTGTAAATCTTGTGCTAACCGTAGTACTGAGTCGCAGCATCAGCGGGGAGAACAACCTGAACGTGCAAAGCGCGCTCTGGCACTTCATCGGCGATCTGCTCAGTTCGATTGGCGTCATCGTCTCGGCTGTCTTGATATACCTAACCGGACTCGTCTGGTTCGACCCGCTCATCAGCCTCGTTATTGCACTCATTATCTTCACCGGCGGCGCCAGGATATTGCGGGAATCGTACTTGATCCTGATGGAGTCCGTCCCGGAGCGCTTTGATCTGGAAGAGATCCGTTCGGCCATCTTTGCTGTTGAAGGCGTGCAAGACGTGCACGAGCTGCATTTGTGGACGATTTCCACGGATCATCATTCCTTCAGCGCACACGTCTTTATTTCCGAGCGCATTCAGCCTTTTTGCGTGATTCTCGCCATTACCGAGACGATGAGGAGGCAGTTCGGCATCGCACATGTGACGGTGCAGGTCGAGCATGCCCGCATCCATCCCCATGGCGAATATGGGGAGCAATTTCTGAAGCAGCAGGAGAAAGAGGCTTGAAGTGGAGTGCGAAACATTATAAAAAACAAGGAAAGCTGCCCCGCACGCTCCAAATCGGCGGGACAGCTTTTCCTTTTCCTTCGGCTATATGAGTAGACTGACTTACATGCTCAGCCATTTCTTGAACATATGCTTGGTTGTGTCCTTGTTCAAAGCCGCAATCGAAGTTGTCAACGGAATGCCCTTCGGACAGGACTGCACGCAGTTCTGCGAATTTCCGCATCCTTCGATACCGCCGTCTTCCATCAGTGTCTCCAGGCGCTCTTCCTTGTTCATCTCGCCTGTCGGATGAGCGTTGAACAAGCGAACCTGCGAAATCGCATACGGTCCAATGAAGCTATTGTTCTCGCTCACGTTCGGGCATGCCTCCAGGCAGACGCCGCAGGTCATGCACTTGGACAGCTCATACGCCCATTGGCGCTTCGATTCCGCCATGCGCGGACCAGGACCCAGGTCGTAGGTGCCGTCAATCGGGATCCAGGCTTTCACGCGCTTCAAGCCATCGAACATGCGATTCCGGTCCACGACAACGTCGCGAATGACGGGGAAAGTCTTCATCGGCTCAATGCGGATCGGCTGCTCCAGCTTGTCGACCAGCGCCGTACAAGCTTGGCGCGGCTTGCCGTTGATGACCATCGAGCAGGCCCCGCACACTTCTTCCAGACAGTTCGATTCCCAGCAAACCGGTGTCGTCTTTTGACCTTGAGCATTTACCGGATTCCGCTGAATCTCCATAAATGCGCTGATCACGTTCATGTTCGGACGGTAAGGAATTTCGAACTCTTCCTTGTATGGCTTTTCATCCGGGCTGTCCTGACGGGTAACGATGAACTTAATCGTCTTGCTTGCAGTAGCTTCCGCCATGATCATTTGCCTCCTTTCTGCTTGTCTGTCGTGTAATCGCGCTTGCGCGGTTCAATAAGCGATGCATCGACTTCCTCATATTCGATAACCGGTCCGTCCGGTGTATACTTCGCCTTGGTTGTTTTCATAAAGTTCTCGTCGTCACGCTCTGGGAATTCCGGCTTGTAATGAGCCCCGCGGCTTTCATTCCGCTGCAGGGCGCCGATCGTCATCACGCGGGCCAACTCCAGCATATTCCACAGCTGACGGGTGAAGGAAGCGGCCTGGTTGCTCCATTTCGCCGTATCCACCATATTAATGCGCTTGTAACGCTGCATAAGCTCCTGAATTTTGTTGTCGGTTTCCTGCAGGTTCTTGTTGTAGCGCACGACCGTCATATTGTTGGTCATCCACTCGCCAAGCTCCTTGTGAAGCACATAGGCGTTCTCGTCACCATCCATTTTCATGATGTCCTCGAACTTCTGCTCCTGCAGCTTCTGCTCCCGGTCAAAAATCGCGGAGGAAATATCGTCTGTCGCTTTATTCAGCCCTTTGATATATTCGATCGCTTTCGGTCCTGCCACCATGCCGCCATAGATCGCCGACAGCAAGGAGTTTGCGCCGAGGCGGTTGGCCCCGTGATATTGGTACTCGCACTCTCCTGCCGCGAACAAGCCGGGGATGTTCGTCATTTGGTTATAGTCGACCCACATGCCGCCCATCGAATAGTGGACAGCCGGGAATATTTTCATCGGAATTTTGCGCGGATCGTCGCCCATGAACTTCTCATAGATTTCGATAATGCCGCCAAGCTTTACATCCAGCTCTTTCGGATCTTTGTGGGACAGGTCAAGGTAAACCATGTTTTCGCCGTTGATGCCCAGCTTCTGGTTGACACAGACGTCAAAGATCTCGCGCGTAGCAATATCACGCGGCACCAGGTTGCCGTATGCCGGGTATTTCTCCTCCAGGAAGTACCAAGGCTTTCCGTCCTTGTACGTCCATACCCGTCCGCCTTCGCCGCGAGCCGATTCACTCATGAGCCGCAGCTTGTCGTCACCCGGGATGGCTGTCGGATGGATCTGGATAAACTCACCGTTCGCATAATATACGCCTTGCTGGTAAACTGCGCTGGCTGCCGTTCCCGTATTGATGACCGAGTTCGTCGATTTGCCGAAGATGATGCCAGGGCCGCCCGTTGCCAGAATAACCGCATCTGCACGGAACGAGCGGATTTCCATGCTGCGTAGATCCTGCGCGGTTACGCCGCGGCATACGCCGTCCTCATCCAATATGGCGCCCATGAATTCCCAGTGCTCGTACTTCGTCACAAGCCCGGCCACTTCCCAGCGGCGTACTTGTTCGTCCAGCGCATACAGCAACTGCTGTCCTGTTGTCGCGCCGGCAAATGCTGTACGGTGATGCTTCGTGCCCCCGAACCGACGGAAATCCAACAGCCCTTCCGGCGTGCGGTTGAACATGACGCCCATCCGGTCCATCAGGTGAATGATGCCGGGAGCCGCCTCGCACATCGCTTTAACCGGCGGCTGATTGGCCAAAAAGTCGCCGCCGTATACCGTATCGTCGAAATGCTCCCATGGGGAGTCTCCCTCGCCTTTGGTATTGACTGCCCCGTTAATGCCGCCCTGCGCACAGACGGAATGCGAGCGCTTGACAGGCACGAAGGATAAAAGATCGACGTGAACTCCCGCTTCTGCCGCTTTGATTGTAGCCATGAGGCCCGCAAGCCCGCCGCCAACTACGATGATTTTTGAATTTGCCATGTCTCGTTCACTCCCCCTTATCCGATTATAGTCGATGCCGCTTGCCCGATCGCAGCAAACTCTTCGTTTCTAAATGCGTTGAGCGCCAAAATAAACATAACCGACATAATGACGAAAACCGTCATCCACACATACGTGGAAACACGCTGCGCGCGCGGTCCGACTGTGATGCCCCAGGCAACCAGGAACGACCACATGCCGTTCGAGAAGTGGAAGGTCGCAGCCAGGATGCCGATAATGTATAACGCAAAGAACAATGGATTGTTCACAATGTTATGCATTTGCTGACCGAGATCATCATGAGAGATGTTGCCGAGGGCTACTTGAAAACGCGTGTCATAGAAGTGCCACACGACGAAAATCAGCGTCGCTACGCCGGTGAAGCGCTGCAGGCTGAACATGATGTTGCGGCCATAGCTGTAATTGCCTATGTTATGCTTGGCCTGGAAGGCGATATACAAGCCGTATACACCGTGGTAGAGCAACGGCAGCCAGATGCCGAAAATCTCTAAGAAGAGAACGAGCGGCAGGCTGTTCAGCCAGTGGATCTGCTCAATAAAAGCTTCCTTCCCGCCATTAAAGGCTTCAAAATTCGTAAGCAAATGCTCGATCAGAAAAAAACCGAGCGGAATCACCCCAAGCAAGGAGTGCAGCTTACGGGAATAAAACGAATTGACCTTCATTTCATTAAACCCCTTTCGCCAAACACTTGTGATATGGGCTACCCCAATATTTTTGTACACTTTGTGACATCTATCATCATACCTCTCGATCGCTTATAATGGAAGTGCGAAATAATTATAATTTATAATAACAAATCCGTATAAGGCGTGTGAGAAAGCTATGAATGAAGCCCTGCATGTATTTTGTACCGTCGTCGAGCAAAAAAGTCTGAATCAGGCAGCCCGGCTGTTGAACCTGTCGCAGCCTGCGCTGTCCCGGAAGATCCGGCAGCTCGAGGATTCGCTGGAGACCGCCCTCTTCGAACGAAAAGGCAAGCGGCTTGTGCTGACGGAGGCCGGCCGGGTCGCCTACGGCTATGCGCAGGACATGCTCCGGCTGGAGCGGAAGTTCCGCGACGAGCTGCTCCGGCTTCATCCGGCGCCCAAGCGCAAGCTGACAATTGGCGCCAGCCTCACCACCCTGCAGGCTACCTTGCCAGATCTGATTGCCGCGCTAAGCGAGCGCTTTCCCGATACGGACTTGAAAGCCGTCACAGGCAAAACGCATGAGATTGTCGAGATGGTTTGCGAGCATAAGGTCGATTTCGGGCTTGTCGCCTCGCTGATCGAACGCAAGGACACCGTTTGCATTCCGTTGTTCGATGATCATTTGTGTCTGGTGCTTCCTGCCCTGCATCCGCTGGCGGGCCGAGACAGCTTATCCATTCAGGATCTGAAGGACTTGCCGATGATCTTGTTTTCCCGCGGAACGTGGTACCGCGTGCTTATGGACGACTTGTTCCTGCGCTATGGGATTCATCCCGAGATCAAGATGGAAATCGATTCGTTCGAAGCCATTGTGCGGCTGGTCTCCACAACTCGCACGGCCACGCTGCTGCCGCAGTCCTACTTGCGCGAAAGCACCCTGAGCGATAACGAGCTGGTCGTTGTGCCCGTTCCCGAGCTGCTGCAAACCGTTCGCACCACTTCGCTCATCTACAGCAAGTCCGCAGGGATGCAGGATACGGTAAGCCCAATCGTGCGGCAGGCTGCCGCCATGTTCCAGCAGACCGCGGACCGTTCGCAGCGGCCTCATCCTTCCGGCTCCATCTAGAGCCGGAACGAGCGCAGTCCTGCTTTGATTTCGATGTTCATCGCCGCGCCGGCGGCTCTTCAATTACTTCCTCCTCGAACCGCTCTATCTGGCTGTTCGTGCCGATCAGCACCATAATATCCTGCTCCTGCACAACATCTGAAGCTGTTGGCGCGATAATCACGCCGCCATTTGCTGTGTTGATCGCAACGACGCTGCAGCCATATTCGGCTCTAGTGTTGAGCTCGCCGAGGGTCTTGCCCGATATGTGAAGGGGCACGGATATTTCCGCTATCGTGTAATCCTTGGACAGCTCAATATAGTCCAATAAATTCGGGGATACCAGCTGGTTGGCTACACGTATAGCCATATCCCGCTCCGGAAAGATGATTCGATCTACGCCAATTTTCTGCAGCACTCTGCCGTGCAGTTCGCTGAGCGCCTTGGCCACGACCATCTTGACACCGAGTTCCTTCAGCAAGATAGCGGTCAATGTGCTGGACTGAATGTCATCCCCGATGGCGACGACCACACAGTCAAAATTGCGAATGCCGATCGACTTCAAGTGCTCTTCATCCGTGGAATCGGCGGCCACCACATGAGTAAGCTCATCGCTCATCTCGTCTACGATGGCCGGTCTTCTGTCAATCCCCATCACTTGAAATCCTTGTCTGATTAGCTGCTTCGCCAAGTTCGAGCCGAACCGGCCCAACCCGATCACAGCGAACTGATTTCCCTTCATCTTGATCCTCCTGTGCATGTTCATCGCAGGTTTCGCTTATCTTAGATTATAGGTCTTACCGGGCCGTCGCACAAATTCACTAGAAGTCATACCCTGTTTATGCTAATTTAGATGAGGTGAAGGGATTTCCATACTTGATACATAGCGAGGAGAGTTGTCTATGCCTTCTGTGACTTCCCGATATGTAGTCGGTTTAGTCATCGTGGCCGTTATTTGTTTTTTTGGGTACTTCGGCATCAATGTGTATTTGAGCCAAACTGAAAATTTGCAAACCGAAGAAGCCTTGGCCGGGCAGATGCCCTTGTCCAAGCAAAAAGCAGCCGACAGCGCCCTTGCGTATTTCGACGAGCAGTGGGGGAGCGGACACGGGCTGCTGGAAGCCACCGTATATTTCAATACCGACAAGCACATGAACGGCTATGTGCAGAAAAATGATCTGGCCGATGTCTATACTAAGCCGCTGTCGGAATGGGCGCCCGCCGATTACTTCCAAGTGGCCGTAACCCGTGACGGGCAAGAAGCGGCTGTCCTTTACTTGCATATGTACAGTGGCGAAGTATTCGGCTGGGAATCGAGTGAGCCGATGACCGGCAAGCCGCGTGATATAACCGGTCTGCTTGAGGAAAAGGGATTTGCCAATGCCGATTTGCTGGAGCAGGAAATGCAGCCGGACGGCAAAACCCTTTACGTCTACAGGCTTCCGGATGAGCGCGTCGGCGAGGCAGAGCTGCGCTTCCGTGTCGCCGTACTGGATGGAGCCGTCGTCTCCTTCCAGCCTTATTTCGATGTGCCCGCTTCCTATATGCAATGGCAGCAGGAACAGGATGCCACCTCAACGGCGCTGCAGCTTGTCAGCATGGCTTCTTCCTTTATATTGGCCGTTGTTGCATTTATCCTTGTCATCGTCTATAGACGAAGCCTGACCTTCACCCGAAGCATTGTGCTGACGCTCGCCTACCTGGCCACAGCGCTTATGTACAATGTGAACCTGGTTCCGGCCTATGAAATATCCGGAGCCGGCAGCGCCACGTATCTCGTCTGGTTCCAGGGCGTTTACTTCTTCTTCTCTGCGTTCACGGTATATTTGTCCGGTGTCAGCGGAGAGGGGCTGTGGCGTATGGAAGGACGTCAGCTCTGGCCGCGTTTCGGCGAAGAGGGCTTCGGCATCCATGTCGCCCGCTCCATGGGACTCGGCTACTTGTTCTGCTTCGTCGTCATGGGCCTGCAAAATACACTGTTCCTGTTCGGCTACAAGTTCCTTGATATCTGGGCGATTCAAGACGCCATGATGTCGCCATATAACCTGCAGTGGGCTTATCTGTTTCCGCTGCTTGCCTGGGTGGCGGCAATTTCCGAAGAACTGATTTATCGCGTATTCGGTCTGGCGGTGTTCAAGAAGCTCGTTCGCTATACCCCGCTGGCCGCTTTGCTCTCCAGCATGGTATGGGGACTCGGCCATGTCGGTTATCCGATCTATCCGGTATACACCCGATTTGTCGAAGTGACCATTCTTGGCCTGCTGTTTTGCTATATTTATTTGCGGCATGGGTTTTACACTGCATTGTTCACGCATGCCATCATGGACAGCGTGCTGATGTCCTTCTCGATCATTCCGGTAGGAGGTCTGATGAACGGATTGGCCGCCGTCTTCTTCATCTGCTTCCCGGCCATCGTCGGCGGACTGCTGTATTTGCTCCATCGCTGGTTCCGCCGAGCGCCGAGAACGGCATGACGCAAAGCGGCACGCGCTGAACCAGCCTGGACCTGTCACAACGATGGGAAACTAAAAATGCCGCTCGGTGGGCAGTGAACTGCAACCCGCTGGAGCGGCATTTTCCTTATGCGCATGCTATACGGTGGAACGGTCTTCTCCCGCTGCTTCCGCGTCTTCCGGCTTGTTCAGGTGATCCAGGATTTTCTGTGCCAGCGCCTCGCCAATGCCGACAGCCCGGAAATCCTCGACCGCAGCTGCTTGCAGCTTCTTCAGTGAGCCGAAATGGCGCAGCAGCTTCTTGCGCCGCACTTCGCCGATTCCGGGGATGCTGTCGAGCTTGGAGACGACCATCGACTTCGCCCGCGTTTCCCGGTGGAAGGTTATGGCGAAGCGATGCACTTCGTCCTGTATGCGCTGGAGCAAATAAAATTCCTGGCTGTCGCGCGGCAGCGGCACGACCTCAGGCGGATTGCCGGCCAGCAGCTGCGCTGTTCGATGCTTGTCATCCTTGGCCAGTCCGCATACGGGAATATACAGCCCCAGCTCATTCTCCAGCACATCCGTCGCTGCGGCGATCTGCCCCTTGCCGCCGTCAATGACAATCAGCTCCGGCAGTGGCAGCCCTTCCTTCAGCACACGCTCATATCTGCGGCGGACGACCTCCCGCATCGACTCGTAATCATCCGGTCCGACAACCGTCTTGATCTTGTACTTGCGATATTCCTTCTTCGCCGGCTTGCCGTCGATGAAAACGACCATGGCCGATACCGGATGCGTCCCTTGAATATTCGAATTGTCGAATGCCTCGATGCGTCTGGCCGCCCCGATCCCGAGCCATTCGCCAAGACTTTCTGCTGCCTTGCTCGTACGCTGCTCATCGCGTTCCAGCAGCTTGAATTTCTCTTCCAGCGCCATGCGCGCATTGTCGCCGGCCATCGTTACCATCTGCTTCTTCAAACCGCGCTGCGGCACATGCACATGCACGTTCAGCCAGCTTTGCAGCTGATCGGCGATCGACTCTCCCGCTTTCTCCTTGTCCATGGCGTTCTCAGGCAGCAGCACTTCTTTGGGCAATGCCGGATTCTCGCTGTAGTACTGTGTGACGAAGCTGACAAAGTCGTCTGCTGCTTCGCCATAATACGGGAACATCGAGGCGCGGCGCTCGATCATTTTTCCCTGCCGCATATACAGAATCTGCACGCACATCCAGCCCTTGTCCACGGCAAACCCGAATACATCGCGGTCTACCGCATCGTTCATGTTGATCTTCTGCTTCTCCATCAGCATCTCGATATGGACGATTTGATCGCGCAGCTCCTTCGCTCTTTCAAATTCGAGCTTCTCTGCTGCCTCGTGCATCTTCGTTGTCAGCTCTGCCTTGATCTGCTCGTGCCCGCCATTTAGAAACCGGGTAATCTCGCCGACCATGCGGTCATAATCCTCTTGTGCCACTTCATACTCGCAAGGAGCCACGCATTGGCCGATATGATAGTACAGACACACTTTATCCGGAAGCGTCTTGCACTTGCGAAGCGGGTAAATCCGGTCGAGCAGCTTCTTCGTTTCCTGAGCCGCGTATGCGTTCGGATAGGGACCGAAATACTTGCCTTTGTCCTTCACCACACGACGGGTTACTTCCAGGCGCGGATGCTTCTCATGGGTAATCTTAATATATGGAAAGGACTTGTCATCCTTCAACAACACATTGTAGCGGGGGTGGTACTGCTTGATCAGATTGCATTCCAGTATGAGTGCTTCCATGTTGCTGGCTGTCACAATAAATTCAAAATCGCGAATTTCCGTCACCAGTCTTTGTGTCTTGGCATCGTGGCTCCCCGTAAAGTACGAGCGCACGCGGTTTTTCAACACCTTCGCCTTGCCGACATAGATGACCGTGCCATCCGCATTTTTCATCATGTAGCAGCCCGGCTTGTCGGGCAGCAGCGCCAGCTTGTTCTTGATATGCTCGCTCTTCATAACGATCCCCCTCCCAAATCCCCATTGTACCACACATTGGCCTGTCTGCAGGAGTGCAAATGATTCCCTCCGCCCACCCCGGCCAAACAAGGAATGAAGGGTATTCTCCCTCCTCCCCCGACCGTAGAAAAGCCCCTTTGCGCGCCTGGATGCAGGCATCATGCAAAGGGGCATTCACTACCGCGTATCTAACCGCAGATGAAGCGGCGAGATCAGCAGCTCGCTGCTTACATGTGACGAGTTACAACGTTCTTCAGCGCATCCTTGGATTGAAAGCCTACGATCTTGTCAACAGGCTGGCCATCCTTGAATACGATCAGCGTCGGAATGCTCATGACACCGAAGCGGGAAGCCGATTCCGGATTGTCATCCACATTCACTTTCGCAATTTTCAACTGCTCGCCAATTTCTTTATCCAGATCTTCAAGAACCGGGGCGATCATCTTGCACGGACCGCACCAAGGCGCCCAAAAATCCACCAATACTGTCCCTTGGCCTTCAACCTCGTTCTTAAAGGATTGATCGGACACGTTCACAATTGCCATTCGCTGCATCCTCCTAACTTGTACACGTTATGAAAAGTCAACATGTAAAGTATACCACAACGCGCCCAAAAAAACATATGCGCAGGCAGCCCAATCGTCATTTCCCAGAATTGTCACTTTCCCGTCTTTACAAGCTATCCAAACGTTGGGTATACTAACGAGTAGGTATCCTTAAGCAAGAGCGTTTTTTCGCAAGGAGGGTAAGACCGTGAGCGAAGTCAATCATCCGGAAGCGCATGTGAACGAAGAACCGCGCAACGACTTTATGGATGTCGGCGTCGGATTTGGCGTAACCTTTGGCATCATGCTGGTCATTTCCGTGGCCGCTGCCGTCATCAGCTTTTTGATGAGCTAACCATTGCCGGACAACAAGCAGAGGCTGTCCCACCGCGCTGTATGCGCGGCAGGGGCAGCCTCTTTTGTCGTCTTCCATATGAGGAGGAACGCCCGTTGCTTCTCCAGCTGTATCCAGATATGTTCATTATCCAGTCGTCGGCATGCCTGCCCGCTTATTGTAGCCTTCCACTGTGACCACATCGACAAAGTGGCGTATCCGGTCCATCAAGCGCTGGCCTTTATGCTCTTCCTCCCCATCCTTGTTCGTGAAGCTGAAGTGCTTCTCCATCGCGTTCAGATCATAATTGGAAGTATAGAAGGTCGGCTTGCGATTCATCCGATAATTCAGGATCGTTGCAACGACATGGTCCCGAACCCAAGGCGTCAGCTGCTCGGCACCGATATCGTCAAAGACGAGCAAATCTGTCTCCTTGAGCAATTCAATGGTCTCCTTGAGCTTGGCGGGCTCCTGGATCATCGACTTGACGTCCTCGATGAAATCCGGCATGTACACGATGATGCCGCTGTAACCGCAAGCGGCCAGCTCGTGAAGCAGGTAGCACATCAGAAATGTCTTGCCTGTGCCGAGCGCTCCGGCCAGATACAGACCGCGTGTCTGCAAGCCGTTTGTCTTCGTCTCGTGCAAATAGTCCTCAATATGCTCCACAGCTTTGATCCTTTTGCGGTCTATCTTCATGATCTCCTCGATCTGGTACCCGCGGACAAGCGCCCCTTCATCCATATAGAAGCTGCGAATACGCTTGCGCATCTCATCTTCCTGCTGCTTGCTGACCCATTTCTTGCAGGACACCTTCCGGTCGATGATCTGCGGCTCCCCTTGCAGAGGCTCCACCTCAAGCCTCGTGTAATGGCCCTGCATATCATTGGGGCAGGCCTCAAGGCCGGGGCAGGATGAACAATTCCGGTATTCCTTCACATACTGATACAAGCGATTCAAATAAAGGGCGAAATGGTGGTCCTGCAATTCCGGGTAGCGAATGCGCCATTTTTTCACCAGCGGGTCATTCAGCAATGTCTGCCTCTGGCTGGCCGACTGCTTCAGCATTTCTCCAACCGGCAATGATTTCAACACATCGGATAATGATTCCAAGGTTGCTCCCTCCTTCCCCAGACAAGACGAATGCGGATCAAATTACGACTTGTTTCTCCGTTGTCGCACCTTTTCCAGGATACGTTCCAGCTCCTCGTCCGACACCTCCGGCCCTTTCCCGGGTTCATGCTGAATGGTCGGAATCTTGGGCTTCTGCTGAGCGCTGCCGCCGAATCGCTTGCGCGATCCGGAAGATCTGGCGCCTGCCGCTTCCGGCTTGCTCTCTCCCGCGCTTTGCCGGCTGCGCAAATACGTGACGGCTTTCTCGTACGAATCGATTTGCTTGCCCAGCCAGTCCGCCGCAATCGAATCGATAAACGGCTTGTTCCAAGAAAGTTGTTCGGTCTTCAAATAATGAATCAGGACATTGATGACTTCTTCCTGCAGCTTGTAATTGCGATCGACCATATCGAATATGTTCAATACGTGACCGGGCACGGCCCCAGGGAAGAAACGCTCCAATACCTCGGTATGCGGCGAGTTGCGCAGCATATGATTGTACTGGCTGATGCTGCAGTGGTCGCGCAGCATTTCCGGAACCTCCAGATAGAAAGCCTCATCCACATCCTTTTCCGGAGCTGCCGCAATCTGCGGTTCCCGCCGTTCCTCGATGCGCTGAATCACTCTTTCCCGCTCCTGGGCACGCTTGACGGTTTGCCGGAAATAACCGTAAGCCTTGGCCTGCATCGCTTCAACTTGCAATTCTCCCGATGAAGAGAAGATCCCCTCTTCGTCCAGCAGCCGGCAAGTATCCGGCAACGACAGCTTATACTTTCTGGCAATAAAATTAACGGCCGTCAATTCCTCGGACCTGTGCTCCAGTCGTTCGACAAAGGGACGGTTAGCGGAATCGCGCGGAAACCGCATAATAATATCCGCAAAGCGGTATTCCCCTTGGGAGAACGCGTCGGCCTCCCGTTTGCCGGGTGCTGGAGGCGGAGGCGCCAAATCCGGCTCCTCCGCTTGCAGGTTCAATTCAAACCATTCATAGAACGGAACAGACACATCCTCCGCCTCTTCCAGCTGCAGGCCCGCCAGTTCTGGCGGCCCGTCCACGCACAGCTCGCTTTGAATGGCCAGCAGCATCTGCTTGCCAACCTTGTCTTGCAGCAGCAGCGTCAAATGCTGGTTGCGGAAAAATTCATAAGGCTGCAGCGGCGGCAGGAGAAGGTAGAGATAGACGAATTCATCCCGCTCCGCGATATACAGCCGCTTCGTCTGAAGCAAGCCGACCGCTTCCAAACGGGAGGCTCCGTCTGCCATCTGTCGCCTTCCCTTATCGCTCGGATCTACGTGCATGAGCAGGAACAGCTTCCGCTGCACCTCCCAATGCGAATAGCCCACGCGGTCGGCGGGCAGTTGCCTGTGCAGCAGACGGTAAAAGCTGACTGCGCCGGAACCGATCATGGGCTGATACAACAGTTGCAGGACGGTTTCATCCATGGCGCCAATCGAAAAATCGCGAAAGACGACAAATCGGTGATGCTCTGTAAAATCAAGTCCATTCGTTAGTTTCATCGTTCAACACCATTCGGCAAAAAAACTTTACCTTCATTCTACCATATTGGCAAGGGTTCGTCCCTACAAAAATTGCTCCTCCTGCTCGCGAAGCACCCGTTCAAAAAGCTGGTCGCCCATTTCATTCGCGATATCCGCTCTCCGCAAGGGGCGCTGGTCCTGCCAGTCCTCCTGACAAAGCCGAATCCAATGGCGAATGAGCGAATTCAACTTGCGAGGCGCCTTTGTAGGCAGTTGATGCGACACATTTTTAATGAAGAACAGATGACTGTCCGGCAGCGTCTGATGCAGCTGGTGCGCGTAGTTGCGAAAACACTTGTCCTTCTCTCCGTAGACGAGCAGCTGGGGCAGCTCCAGTTGGGCAGCTCGGCTGATGTTCTTGTGAATCAAGCTCGTTCGGTAGTACTCCCGCACCGTACGCGTGTCTGTTTGCCGCGCCCCCTTGAGCAAATTGCTGTACGTGATGGCCATATCGCTGTTTCCATATGCAATCGCTCTCGCCAGCAGGCCGCGCGTCAGCTGATTGGAGAGCAAGGCCGCAAGGCGAATGCGCGACTTGTTGATCCAATCATCCACCTCGGCCATCCCGCTAATCAAGATGCCGCCATAATACCGATCAGGGTTGGCCAGCATCGCTTCGATCGCGACCGTTGTTCCTGTCGAATAGCCGCACAAATACGCCTTCTCGATATCAAGCTTGTCCAGCAGCTGCCTGATATCCTCTGCCAACAGTGCATAGCTGAACGTCTGGTCGCTGCTTCCGCTAAAGCCATGCCCGCGCAAATCGAAGGCAATCGTGTGAAATTCGTCGGACAACGAGGCCATCTGATAATTAAAATTTTCCGAAGTAAGCAGCGGGGGATGGATGAATACGATGGCCGGCTCATGATCCCGGCCTTGTTGATGCACATGCAAATCGACGCCGTTTACGGATAACATAGGCATCCCATACGCCTCCTTTGACATTTTGGGCCTAGTATCCCCGAACCGCGTCGATTTTATGGTCAGAACATTTTATAACCTTTGGTGCGCAGCGTTTGAATGGTCTTGCCGCCAAGCCATGCGCCAATCAGACCGGCCAGCGCGGTCAAGTAATCTGTGAAGTGATAGCCGAGCAGGTTGCCTGTCAGTGTCAGGCTGCTGTCCCATTGCAAATAGACAACGACCGGGAGCAGCACAACCACGTATAAGTACATGGGCAAATAAGTGGTTTTCAGCAGCATGTTCAAGATAAATCCGATTCCGAATAACAGCACAAAGAAAATCAGCAGCAAGATGGGCAGCTGAATCAGTTCGACACCCAATTGGATTCCCTCCCTAACATCGTTCCTTCCTATAGTAGCGCACTGTTCGACGAAAAACAACGCTTGTCCTTCTGGCGGGTTTGCTCCGGTCTACTACTTTCGGCTACAATAAGAGGACAAGCATAAGAGAAGGAGTGAATGAAACCCATGAGTGAAGCGGCGCAAACTCTGGATGGCTGGTACGCACTGCATGATTTCCGTTCGATAGACTGGAGCGCTTGGCGATCAAGCTCGGCCGAGGAAAGGCGGGCAGCAGAGGCGGAGCTGCAAGCCGCCATTCGCGGCTGGAAAGCAACAGAAGCAGAGAAGCAGGGCAGCACAGCGATCTACAGCGTTGTCGGACAGAAGGCGGATTTTGTCATTATGCACCTAAGGGAAACATTGGAAGAATTGAACGAGCTGGAGACGGCGTTCAACAAAACTTCCTTTTCTTCTTTTACGTATCCTGCCTACTCGTATGTATCCGTCGTGGAGTTAAGCAACTACATGGGGCAGTCAGGCGGCGATCCGATGGAGAATCCGGAAATCGTTGCCCGGTTGAAGCCCCAGCTTCCTGAAGCCAAGCATATATGCTTCTATCCCATGAACAAGCGCAGGGAAGGCAGCGACAACTGGTACATGCTCAGCATGGAGGAGCGTCGGGGAATGATGCGCAGCCACGGCATGATCGGCCGCCAATATGCGGGCAAGGTGAAGCAAATCATTACCGGTTCCGTCGGCTTTGACGACTGGGAATGGGGCGTAACGTTGTTTGCGGACGATCCGCTTCAATTCAAGAAGCTCGTGTATGAGATGCGCTTTGATGAGGTCAGCGCACGCTTCGGCGAATTCGGTGAATTTTTCGTGGGCAATCTGCTGACGGAAGAGAAATGGAAACGCATGCTTTCCTTGTAATGCACAAAAGAGCTGTTCCTCTAGTCCTCACGACTTGGAACAGCTCTTCTTCTTACTCTTCTTCTTGGCGCTCGGCCCGTTGTTTTGATTCCAGGTAAGCTTCTGTCATCCTGTCCCTTTCCCTGCTCTTTTCTTTCAGCCGTTCAATGGCAGGCTGGACGAGACGATCTACTTCCTGCTGCACCAAGTAAGCCAAGTCATGGCGATTCTGACTCTCCAGGAAGCCGCCGACCTCCATCATGGCGTTATAGCGATCCAACTCTTCCCGAGTTAACAAACCGCGCACCTGTACGCTGCAGTGCCGCATGGATGCTCCTCCTTCGCAGTGCTATAATTTGGTTTTGCGAAGAACCAGCGGAATACCGCCAATGATATAAAGATAACGCATATCGATAATTTTTTTCATCATCGCCGCAACGAAGCCGCGCATTTTGTACTTGCCTACTACGCCAATCGCTTCTCCTCGCCCCAGTGAGGCCACCGTTCCTTTAATGGAAGGCTTGAACGGCTTCAACTGCGAATTGCGAATCGAAGCAACAAGATTGGATGCCGTAGCAGCCCCCTGCTGCATGGCAATTTGCGCAGTAGGCGGATAAGGGCGGCCTTCCGGATTCATGAAGATCGAACCGTCTCCTATAATAAAGACATCATCATGGCCGGGAGCACGCAAATATTCGTCTACCTTCACGCGTCCGCGCATCGTTTCAAATCCCGCTTCCTCAATCAAGCGATTGCCGCGAATTCCGCCGGTCCATACGACCGTTGCCGAAGGAATTTCTTCGCCACTGGCCAACACGACGCCCTCTTCGGTGCATTCCTTGATCGCCACGCCGATTCTGAATTGTACGCCCTTGTCCTCCAACAGCTGGCGCGCATAGTCTACCAGCTCCGCATCAAAGCCCGGCAAGATCGTGGGAGCTGCCTCCACATTATAGATGTTGACCTCAGCCGGATCGACATTGAATTCCTTGCAGAGCTCAGGGATGCGATTCGCCAATTCGCCGACAAATTCGATTCCGGTAAAGCCTGCGCCGCCCACGACGAAATTCAGCAGTTCCTTGCGATGCGGCTCACGCTTGTACTTGGCGAACTGGTATTCAATATGCTCCCGTATGAAATTAACGCTGTTAATGCTTCGGATGGACATGGCATGCTCCAGCATGCCCGGGATGCCGAATGTTTCCGGCTCGCCGCCCAGACCGATCACCAGATAATCGTAGGAAAGCGTCCCTTCGTCCAAAATAACCTTCTTCTCCTGCGGTCGTATTTCTTGAACGGTCGCTTTGATGAAATCAATCTTGAATTCGTCAATCAGCTTCAGGATATTCACACGAGCATTTTTGGGATCGTCCGTTCCTGCTGCTGGCATATGCAGATGCGTCGTTATATAATGATAATCGTGTTTGTTGACAAGCGTTACGTCAGCTTCGTTATAATTCAGTTCCTTCTGCAGGCGAATGGCAGTAACAACACCACCGTAACCTGCCCCCAGAATCACGATTCTCGGTATGCGGCTCATGCTTATCCCTTCCTATCCGTGTATGGTAGTCGATTTGTGAAAATATACACAAATCCAGCCGAATCCATCTCTCTATAACCGGGCAGACCCGTGCTTTCGTCGGCCAAGTTTTCTCCTCCTGACATGATATAATGTTCCCATTAAAAGTGCAAGTCTCGACATGATAAATTATGAAAAATCCTACATACTAAGTACATGTCATGACGATGTCAAGTCTTATTCCAAACATTCACCATTCTTTCATTTTTTCGCATGAAAATTTTGTTTTCATCCTGTTGGCGAACAGATATAATGAGTAACGGATTGAAAACGATTCGGAGGTGTCGAACAGTGTCGCAGCATCACGAAGAGATCGTGGATATCGCCATAATTGGCGGTGGTCCAGCCGGAATATTCGCAGCCTTCTACGCCGGAATGAGACAAGCATCGGCGAAGATCATTGAGAGCATGCCGCAATTAGGCGGTCAGCTGGCAGCTTTGTATCCGGAAAAGTACATTTACGACGTGGCCGGGTTCCCCAAGGTACGTGCGCAGGAATTGGTGGACAGCCTCGTCAAGCAGCTTAGCCTTTTTCCTACGCAAGTCTGCCTGGAGGAAATGGTCACGAGAGTAGAGAAAAAGGAAGAGCGTTTGTTTGAAATCACCACCAACAAAGCAACCCATTATTCCCGCTCCATCATCATTGCCGCAGGTGTCGGCGCATTTGAACCGCGCAAGCTTGATCTCCCCGAAGCCCCCCGTTATGAGCAGAAAAACCTGCATTATTTCGTAAATGATCTGAGCATGTTCAAAGGCCAGAAAGTCTTGATCTCCGGCGGCGGCGATTCTGCTGTCGATTGGGCATTAATGCTGGAGCCGATTGCCGAGAAGGTGACACTCGTTCACCGCCGCGACAAATTCCGCGCGCATGAGCACAGCGTGGAACAGTTGGAGAAATCCAAGGTGGAGATCATCACTCCAACAGAAATCACTGCCTTGCATGGCGAGGATCGAATTGAAAAGGTAACCTTGACGAATGTGAAAAACAAGGAAACCCTTGAGATCGATGTCGACGCCGTCATTGTCAATTTCGGGTTCATCTCTTCCTTGGGACCGATTGCGGAATGGGGCTTTGAAATTGATAAGGGTTCCATTATTGTGGACACACGGATGGAAACGTCCGTACCGGGAATATTCGCAGCAGGCGACATCACCACTTATCCGGGGAAAATCAAACTGATTGCCGTAGGATTCGGGGAAGCGCCGACTGCTGTCAACAATGCCAAGGTCTATATTGACCCTGAAGCCAAGTTATCCCCAGGGCACAGTTCAAACATGAAATTATAATGATAGCAAGAAAAGAAGGGCATCCTATACCGGACCAGTTATCCGGAGGGATGCCCTTTGTTTATGATATGTCCAGTGTGCAACGGAATGAAACGTTGGAGCAATCGCTGCCAGCAATGCGCAGCAGCTCTTGACGATCACGGCCGCTACCAAGACCAGTTCGGACCGTATGCACCTTATAGGCCTATTGATGATCTTAGGCTGACAAACGGCATTCCACAGGATGCGGAGCTGCATCGCTGCGTCCATCAAGCCTATTGTCCGCAGTGCGGCAACGCCTGTCTGGTTTCTGTTGCAGAAACGTCCGACTGGCAGTAGAAGTTAAGCGCCCTGGCGCCGATTAGGGACCTTGAGATCGCGGCGGTGAATCTCCATCAGCAACATGTTGATAAACTCTCGTTCCAATTGCATTTCTACCGCCTTGTTGTACGTATCCATCAATATTTCATTACTCAGCAACCGCATTTCTATCACCCGCGACTTCTTAATTTAATACCATTATCTTACCATCCTCCGCGACTCAGAACAAGCGTTCGTTATCCACAGCACCATGTGGATATCCTGTGCACAAGTTGTTGACAAGTGTAAAAAACTGTCTGTTTGCGCTGTTGATTTTGTGCATAAACTTATACACATGCTGAACAACCTCTATTCATCAAAAAAAATTATGAGAGTGAAACATTTTGTTTATCAACAAAAAAAGACGGAATCGTTTCCGCCTTTCCATACACGCTTATTCGAAATAGTCGGCGCAGGCCTACACTTGTCCTACATCATGCTGTCCAACAATCAGCCGTACCGGCTCCAGATAAGCTCTAGCTACCACCGGCTTCTCCGCCATGTCGTACTCAATGTCCACAATTTTGCATCGTTGCTTCTCGTTATATCGCAGATCATAGACTACTTCAAATTCCTTCAGACCCAACGCACTCGTGATAACCGAACAGCCGATGGATACGCTCGCCGTCTCCAATTCCCCGTGATGAAATACTTTCTCCTGCAACACTTCGTTGCTCATGTCGGTTACACTTACCGATTGACAAATCACATATTTCATCTTGTTCCCCCCTGTGTGTCAAGTCATGGGTCATAGTACAAACGAAAGCGCTTTAGACCCACTCCTTCTTCATCCATGAAAAGACGGTCTGTTGTCGTGCATACATTTCGTTCATTTGATTGTACTCAAAGTTTGGCCAAGTGACAAGGGCAATGGTCCTACACATGGCATATAGCAGGCAGCAACCGAGTCGCCAAATTTTTTCCCCACAGAAACGAAGTCCTCCTGAATTGTGTTTCCCCAACACCGTTCAGGAGGAACTTGTAAAATCGCGGTTTAATGAATCAGCATTCTTCCGGCTTGCCCGCTGCATCCTTCGTGCGAAAGGAACTTCCGCAGCCGCAAGTTGCGATTGCGTTCGGGTTATCGATGGTGAACCCTCCGCCCATGTCAGATTCCTTATAATCGATTTCCACGCCGTACAAGTACTTGGCGCTTTCCTCATCTACGACAACCCTCATGCCGCCAAGCTCCATCTCCTTGTCGGTTTCGGCTTTCTGATCATCAAACCCCATGCCATATGAAAATCCGCTGCAGCCGCCCTCTTTCACGCCTACACGCAGGAACAAATTGTCTGCCTCCTGCTGTGCCAGCATTTCCTGAAGCTTCTCTGCCGCGTTCTCGCTAATTTTAATCATCGAAAGTCCCTCCTTGCCTTACGGTATATATTCAGTATACAAGCAAAATCGCTGACGCTCAAGCGCCAAACGACACGCATGCAAGCTAACTGCTGCGCTGCATGCCAGCGCTTCCCCTTCAAATGCCATATTGCTCCGGCTACTGCTAAAGTTTATAATAATAGAATGGTTATCGAGAGTACACGATATGTCCTGTCGCCGTAGCGGCAGGAACATTCTGGTAAATGACTGTTTGAGAACTCGTATTCCCACCTTACTATTATCCAGCGGGAGGAAAGGACTTATGAGCATCGTATTGAATCAATCGGACAAGCAGATGCAGACGATCGCAGAGAAGGTTCGAAGCGGTCAGCGGCTGAGCCTGGAAGACGGCCTGTATCTGTATCAGACAGAAGACCTGCTGACACTCGGCCAGCTGGCCAACGAGGCAAATTTGCGCAAGAACGGGCGAAAGACATACTTTATCGAAAACATGACCTTGTATTTTACCAACGTATGTGAGGCAACATGCGCTTTTTGCGCGTTTAAACGCAATCCTGGCGAGGAAGGCGCGTATACCCATTCTCCCGAAGAGGTCATCGCATTTGCGGAACAGCATTATCATCCAGGGGTACGAGAATTCCACATTACGGGCGGTCACAATCCCGAAGTCCCCTTTGATTATTATGTGAACAGCATTCGCGCATTAAAGCAGCGTTTTCCCGAAGTGACGATCAAATCGTACACCGCAGCGGAAATCGAATTTTTCTCGCGCATCAGCGGCCTGTCCTATAAGGAGGTGCTTCAGCGGTTGATGGACGCCGGTCTCGGTACATTGACGGGCGGCGGTGCCGAGATCCTGTCCGAGCGCTATCGCAAAAAAATGAGCGTGAACAAGGCTACAACAGAACAGTGGCTCGATGTCCACCGCACGGCGCATCAACTAGGCTTGCGCACGCATGCCACCATGCTGTACGGCTCCATCGAGACATTGGAGGAACGCCTTCAGCATATGATTCAGCTGCGAGAGCTTCAGGATGAGACGAACGGCTTTATGGTCTTCATTCCGCTGGCTGTCCAGCCCAAGTCTGTCCATGCAGGAATCAAGCGGAGAACGACGGCCTTTGAAGATTTGCGCACCATCGCGATCAGCCGGCTGATGCTTGATAACTTCCAGCACATCAAAGCATACTTTATTAATATCGGAACCCAGTTGACGCAGCTGGCCCTGACATTCGGCGCTTCCGACGTGCACGGCACGATGATCAAAGAACGGATTAGCCACGCAGCAGGCGCGTTGAGCCAGGAAGGACTGACCCGCGACGAGCTGGTCTGGCTGATTCAAGGCGCCGGACGCATCGCTGTTGAGCGCGACACCTTCTATAATGAAATAAACGTCTACGAATAAAGAGAGAGCGAACCCGCAAAGGATAGGTGCTGGAGATGAAAGCAATTGTCATACTGGGCGGCGGATATGGCGGCGTATCCGTCGTACACCAGCTGCTGGAGCAAGACTTGCCTGCCGACCACGAGATTATTCTTGTGGATCGGATGCCCTTTCAAGGATTGAAAACCGAATACTATGCAGTCGCTTCAGGGACTGTCGCCGATGTTGACGTCCGCGTTCCATTCCCGCAGGACCCTCGGGTTCGCATGGTCTATGGCGTGATCACCGAGATCGACCTGGAAAATCGCAAGGTTCATCTGGAGGATCAGGCCATTGGATACGAACAGCTGGTCATCGCACTAGGCTGTACCGACAAGTACCATAACATACCCGGTGCCGAGCCATACACACACAGTATACAGAGCTTCTCCTCCACGCGGGAAACGTTCTGCCGAATCAGTGATGTGAAGCCTTATGGACAGGTGTCTATCGTCGGCGGAGGCTTGAGCGGTGTTGAGCTCGCTTCGGAGCTGAGAGAAGCGAGGCCGGATCTGAATGTGCGCATTCTCGACCGGGGGGCAAGCATCCTGTCCGCATTCCCGGACAAGCTGCAGGAATATGTTCGCGACTGGTTTCAAGCGCACCAAGTGGAGATGCTGGCACATGCCAACATTACGCGCGTGGAGCAAGGGGTGCTGTACAACGGTAATGAAGCTGTCTACACAGATCTTACTGTCTGGACGGCAGGTATTCAGCCAGCCCGGCCTGTACAGCTGCTTGATCTGCCCAAGGACGCGCAAGGACGGCTGGAAATCAACGTCTACCACCAGCTTCCCGCCTATCCGAATGTGTACGTTGTGGGCGATTGCGCCAGCCTTCCGTTCTCCCCTTCTGCCCAACTGGCTGAAGCGCAGGGCAAGCAAGTTGCAGAGGTCATGCAGGCTCTTTGGAAAGGGGAGACACCGGAGCTGGGGCAGATCAAGCTGAAGGGCATCCTCGGCTCGCTAGGCAAGAAGGCCGGATTCGGCTTGATGGGCAAGCGCATGATCATGATGGGACGAGTTCCGCGAGTGCTCAAAAGCGGGGTGCTCTGGATGTCCAAACAGCATTTTGGATAAGTCGAACAGGTAGCGCCATGCGCAACTCATACAATCTAACAGCAAAGAAGCCTCCACTAGGGAGGCTTCTTTGCTGTTCCATATGTGATCCGCTTAATCGGTCATGTATGACCGTTGAAGCCGTGCTTAGGCCAACAGAGAGAGCCCGTGTGTTGGATAACCTGCATGAAGCGCTCTTCAAGCCTTGGTATGCAGAGAAAGCCGCTTCTCTCACGTTTCATCCTCGAACATTTGCTGATAATCGCGGATGGCAATCTGAATCGCTTCCATTAATTTCTCCGGCGTTTCGCCCGCTACAATCTCTCCGTTCACATACGCATATGGGAGCGTAAAGCATTCGCCGCAATTGCCCAGGCAGCCGTATTCGATCACATCATATTCCGGATTGTCCTCCAGCTCTTGCAGAACCTTATCCGTTCCATGATGCATATTATTAACGCAAAACTCGATAATCGGTCTCACTGCATTCACCTGCTTCCCCAATGAAAACGGCAAGCCATGCTGGCTACGCGCCTATGTCACCGCCGCCTGTACCATCATAATATGTTCTGCGTTTCAGTTCAAGTCGCTCTTACACACAAGACATCAGCTTCGCGTTATGTATACAGCACTGGAATCCGTCAGCCAATTGGCTTAACACCCCGATGCAATGCGGATATTGCGCCGCACTCTCACGCATACTACTCATAATGCCTGATGCAAAATTGCTTTCATTTTGTTATAATGATTCTAAAGGAAGGAGTTGAGGCAAAGATGAGTACACAAACGGATCGCAATATGTATGATGAGGTTATGGAAGTGCTGGATAAACTTCGTCCCTTCCTCCAACGGGACGGCGGCGACTGCGAATTGGTCGACGTGGAGGACGGTATCGTAAAGCTGAAGCTGGTCGGCGCTTGCGGCAGCTGCCCAAGCTCCACGATCACCTTGAAAGCCGGTATCGAACGTGCCTTGACCGAAGAGGTTGAAGGCGTTGTGGAAGTGCAGCAAGTATTCTAAATCAAGAAAAAGCTGTCCCGGTTGGATTTACTCCAATCATGGGCAGCTTTTTTTTGGAGTCATGTTTATCCCTTACGCACGGAGCGAACCGCATGCACGAATACAGCCTGCATGGATTGCACGACCATATCGTAAGCGGCATCGAGATCGGCCATATTGGCTGCAATATTCTCGACCCGCATGGAATCCGCGAATTGCCGTCTGAGTGCGGCCAGATCGTTCAATATCTCTACATTCAAATAGTGTATTTCTGTATTTCGCTTCTCCCGCAAGCGCTGCATGGGCTCGCGATAACGCTCCTTCAGCTTGTAAAGCTGCTCCTCCAAGTCAGGGTGGATCTTGCGCTGATGCATCTGCCGCAGCACCGTAAAATATGAGAACTTGGGCTTGACCTTCTCCGTGTGCACCTCAAACATCTCGTTCAAAAAGTAGCCGAGCTTGTCTAATGCGGAAAACACCCGGATAAACGCATTCTTATAAAAGTACAGAAACAGCTTGTAGTCCTGCAGTTCCTCGTCCGTCATCTCCGACTCATATTGCTTGCGCACCCGCTGCCCAAATTTCGCCGCAGCGTACCGGCTTTGCTCCAACTCATCCAATACGGAAGCGAAGCTTGAGGCAAACAGCTCCAGACGATAAAACCTCTCATGCAATTGCTGCTGGTTCCGGACAGTTTGACAAAACCGGTCGATAGCCTGCAAGATATTCTGAAAAACGGCATCTTCGCCGTCCCGCCTGGTTTGTTCGTCAAACAATTGACGCAGCATCGTGATTCCTCCCTCGCTTGCGGCCGCTGCTTATGAACGGACAATCTGCATTCGATCTCGTCATCATTGACAGCCCGTCGTGAAAATATACATCCTCGGGACCAAGAGGATGGCTGAGCTTTGCTGTCTAGCACTAATTGTGTATAAAGGATAACCCGTCTATGTCCTGCTCCCCAATCGCCCTACCAAGATGCTCAGGTAGCAGAGCACACCGAACAACCCTGCTACAACTATCGTATGCAGCATGCTGGCAAAGAAATAAATCTGATCATGGTGAAGGGACAGTGCGACCACCCCGCCTGTCGTGACTTGCAGCGCGATCAATATCGCAGCAGCCAAGCTTGCCGCTCGAACCGGACGAACCTCCCCGTACCGTCTATACCCGATATGCCCAATCCAGGCAATGAGCACGAAAAGCAACAGTGCCGCTACCCGATGAATGAAGGCAATGCCAGTCCCGCCGCTCCAATCCTGCGGAATCACCTCGCCGCTGCAGAGCGGCCAGCCTTCACAACCAGCCATCGACTCTGTGTGGCGGACAAAAGCGCCCAGATAAACCACGACATAACAATAAACCAAACTGAACCAAACACCGTTGCGGAACCTTGTACTTACGCGAAAGCCGGCATCCAATGCCTCTCCCCAGCCATCAGGGTGTGCCGGCCGATCCATGCGAACCACCGTGATGGCGAGCAGCAGCGTGCCGGCAAAAGCAATGAGGGAAAAGCCAAAATGAAGGGCCATAACCAGTGAGGATTGCTCCCACTTCACCGCCGCGGCGCCCAGAAGAGCCTGCAGAATCGTGAAAAATAGCGCCGTAGCTGCATAAAGCTTGGCATCCTTCCGCTGCTTCATTCTTCGCCATACGGCGATCGTGGAAGCCAAAACCAGAATGCCGACGATCCCGCTTACCATCCGGTGGCTGTATTCAATTATCGAGGTTAAGGTATACGCAGGTAAGAATTTGCCGTTGCACAAAGGCCAATCATCGCCGCAGCCCATACCGGAACCGGTCTTCGTCACCGTGATTCCGCCAAGCAGGACAAGAAACATGCCGATGGCCGTTGCCATAATCAGCGTGCGAAAGAACCTGCCGTTTTTCATAGTTGTCACCTTTCTCTACACCAAAATCAATCCGCTTTTTTCGTTCACCAAATCCCATTATAGCGGTTATCCTCGTCCATAGCTACGCGAACTGTGACAAATATGCGAAAAACGGGGAGACCAGCCGCTTGCAGCAGCTTGTCTCCCCCGTTTCCGCTAAACGAACAGCTTGTCAAAATTCCCTGGTCAACACCAGCATTTCAAAACCTTCGTCATAATACCAATGAACGCCCAAGGCCTCGGCCATCTCCTTGGCCGGCACAAATACCATACCTTCCTTCACTTGCGGCTGTTTCTCCCAAGTGACATCCTCGCCGTTGATCCGAACTGTGCTGCTTCCCGCCGCCAGGATAATTTCCTGGCCGGTTGGATGATCCTCAATCGTAATCTGTTTCGACTCGTGATCCCAGCTCACATCCGCATACAGTTGTTCAGACACATAGCGAACCGGCATGTAAGCTGTGCCATCCTCCACATATGCCTCAGTTGCGTAGTAGGAATCCTCGACAAACATATAGACTTCTTGCTTCGTCTCGCCGGCTGCTTGCAGCAATTCATACAAATCCGACGATCTGTCCACATGTTTCAAAAATTCGTAACGGTTGTCCATGTCATAAAGCCCCACGCCTTCATGGACGTTAATGGCTGGCAAGACAACGTCTCCGTTGATGTTCCAGTATTGTTCCGAGCTCGTCAGTTCAAAGGCGGTGATTTGCGCATCCTCTGCATCAAGCGGCTTCACGAACAGCTTCATTTCGGTTTTGCGTATTTGCTGCTTTTCATCCAGGTAATAGTCCAGGATTAACCGGGTATCCGGATGCAAGGCGGATGCTGCTTCTTCCAAGCCCGACTGGATATCTCCCGAAACCGATGTCAGCCCCTGTTGGATGGATGTGAACAGCAGCTCCACGACAAACTCCCTATTATCGATAAGCGCTGCTGTCGTGGGATCAGCCTCCAGCTCCTGTCCCATGTGCTCCTTCAATACCGGGACGATTGCATCATACAAAGCGCCGATTAATTCGCGCAGCCCTTCCTCGTCCGCCGCAATATTGTTCAGAAACTGCTGCAGCAGGCCAAAGATGGCATCTCCAGGAACCTCCATATGGATGTGTGTAGCCTGGAGCTCTTCCTGATTGACTGTCGTCACCGCTTGTTCTACTGTTATGATCTCCGGATTTGGAAACCGTTCAATTGCATATTGGCCCACGATTGTGATGATCTCACCCTGAATAGCTATCAATTGCTCCTGAAGCTGCTGGAAATCCAACATCGAAACGCCAGCATCTTCTGCGAACATGGCATTGTTCATCACAATGGGTTGATCATAGCCATCCAGCTTGACCGCAAAGCCGTCGGCCTCATTGTACATGTCGAAGCCAATTTCCCCATGGGCGTATAGGAGCGCCCCGCTTATGTAGGAATCGGTTCTGTTTTTCAGCTTCATGTCATCGATGCGAAGTGTTATTTCATGGCCGAACAACCGGAGCAGCTCATCTTCGGGCGATGCTGCCGCACTTTCGTTCGGAATCAGCTTCAAGGTAATAACACCATCAGCCTCATAGGACTCCCGGTTCAGATTATCGACCAGCACTTGATTCAAATTTGTGCCGCCGACCGCCTCACAGCCTGCCAGCCACACGACCATAACGGCCAAAAGCACCGTCAACACGGTTTTCCATCTAAGTTGTTTTTTCATACAGACTCCTCTCCTCTCCCCATTTCACCTATATCCAACTGTTTGCGTTGTCTCACAAATACCTTTCAACAAGGCAATGCCTTTCTCCTCCTTCCCATGTTTTTCGACCAATCGGCATACACTATGGCATAATTCCTGATTTACAAACCCCATGAACGGAGTTTTGCCTATGCCTTTACTTACGAAAGAGAAGTCCGGTTGGTTTCAAAGATGGGTTCGAAGAGTAAAGCGTCTGCTGAATGTGCCCCCTGCGGGACACACCCCTGCCGAACTTGCCATAGACGCAGACGAATGGGCCGTTATCAAGCACAAACTAAAGCTTGCGCTGCAAGCCGACCAAGAGAAGGCCAAACCTATGACGAATAGCGAACAGGCCATTGTGGATCAAATACGTGCAGCTCTCCTGCATGCCAACCGCAACAATGTGAAGCGGACCCGGGCGTATTGGGATCTGGCTGTTCGCTGTCCAGAGCTGCACTGGGCCTTGCTGGCCCACGTCGTTTCCAGGAATGGCGGCTGGAATATGACGGATCTTCAGGGCGAATGGCTGCCAAAGTTGATGTCGCAGGAGGAGCGCCTTCACTTTTTTCGCTTTCTAGAGACGGCTAACGCTTACATTTTTCAGGATGCATACCCCCAGCTGCTGCTATATATAGAGAGCCGCAAAGCAGGCGAACCGTACTTCCACCTGCTCCCGCATTTTCATGTGTCCCGATTTATGCGGCCCTTCTGGGAATCTTTCTGGCGTACCGGCCACTCCCCCCTGTTAACGTTGGCGCTTATTGTGAACGAGCAGCATTATATTGAGGGGCGCATCGTCCAGCACCCGTATTTTCGCCAGTACGTGCTGGACAGCGCGCTATTCAAGGCGCAATCGCTGCTTCAGCTTAATCAAGTGCTCATCCCTCATGAAGCGATCCCTGCCCCTACATCGGCATCGGAGAAGCGGCTTTCCCTCTGCGGCGTTGTTGTTGAAACATTCAGCTCGCTGGAGGAGCGGATTCAGGTAGGCAAGGCGCTTTATGGCTTGCTGTATCATCCTTCGGTGCTGGAGGGCGTCAGGCGGTTTGCAACCCAACAGCGGCATACCGGTTCACGTGCGGACTATTGGCCTCACCTCTTCTCCACGATCCGGCCAGGTTCCAGGCCCTTGGACGGCAAGACCAAGCTCAACGGCTGCAAGCTTCAAAATCCTGGCGATCCTGTATACAGCCCGGCACTGACTCATGTCTGGCCAGACCAAGTTCTGGTGGAGCCTGCCCGCTACGATTGGTTCAGAGATACGAACGCATTCCGATACATTCGCTCACCGATTGCCCCGTCCTATGACGAAATGTCTGACGAATACTGCTTTGCTTTAAAGAAAATAGAAGCGGCCGCCATGCTTACATAGCGCGACCGCTTTCCTGATTTTTGATCCATCTTCCAAGCAGCTTTCTCAACGGGGCGGGGAAATGACGCACATCATCCGGCCGTATGCCGCCCAATGCCAGCATCAGCGCAGGATACATCCCAATGGCTGCTACCCCGACAAGTGCCGCATGCAAGAAGCCGTTCCACCTTGTTCCGAACCAATCGCCGAAGCTGTGCAAAGCCATCTCCAACGAAATCCCGACTGCCGCGATAATGACGGTTGCTGCCAGCAGTCCCAGCCAGCGGCGCCCGAGCAGCTGATAGCGCACACTTCTGCGCAGATCCAGCATATTCAGGCACATGGTGACGATGAAGCAGAGGGTGGTTGCAGCCAGTATGCCGTAAATGCCGAATGGCTTGACGAGCAAAAAGCTGAAAACAAGCTTGACCATCAGCCCAGCCGCTACATAGAGTACAGGACGGGCTGTCTGGCCCAGCCCCATCAAGACTGCTCCGGAGGTCATCATCATAATCTGAAACAGTGAGCCCGCTGTCAGAAATGCGATGATACCGGTTCCTGCCGCGTCACCGAACAAAAATTGATTGATCGGCCGGGCGGCCACACATAGCGCCAAGATGACCGGAAGGCCGCTAAGCACGGCAATTCGCAGCGCCTGCGAGGTTTTGGCCGCAACCTCCTGATGGTCGTTTCGGGCGAAAGCCGACGAGACGACCGGCACGATCGACATGCTGAGCGCAATGGCCAGAATCGGGGGAATGCCGGCCAATGACTGCGCCCGGCCCGTCAAAATCCCGAGCGTTTCCTTGGCCTGTTCAAAGCCTGTCCATGGCTCGAGCAACGGGATCACAATGGAG
The DNA here is from genome assembly GCF_018403685.1 of Xylanibacillus composti. Lineage (NCBI taxonomy): Bacteria > Bacillati > Bacillota > Bacilli > Caryophanales > Paenibacillaceae > Xylanibacillus > Xylanibacillus composti. The sequence goes on along the minus strand of NZ_BOVK01000015.1, from coordinate 118,850 downwards.
GAGTCGATGAAGTAAATCATCGGCACGGCCATGGAAATCAAGCTGATCGGAACGGATAAGCGGAACAGCATGCGATAAATATCTCGTCTTCTTAACCGTTCGCCTTCCACTGAAATCGTTCGCCTTTCTGACGAGGCTGCCCGCTTCAGCCGCAGCTGGAATACAATCATGACGATGAAGGCCGCCAGCGCGCCAGTCACGCCGCCGAATGAGGCTCCGGCAGCGGCCCATTTCACATCATAGCCGAGGCGCAAGATGACATAGGCCAGCACGACAGCCGTCACCACGCGCAAGATTTGCTCGAATATTTGCGACAATCCTCCGGCCAGCATCGTCTGTCTTCCTTGGAAATAGCCGCGCATGATGGCGATGAGCGGAAAAAGCAGCATAGCCGGAGCCAGCGCCTGGATCGCAACCGCCGCATCCACATCCTTCGCAATGTGCTCCGCATAGTAGGGCGCGCCGAACAGGAGCACGGCCGTCATCAGCACCCCTGTCGTGACGGCAAACCAAACGGCCGAACGATAGATGCGCTCGGCTTCCTCTGTCCGTCCCAGCGCGAGCTTCTCCGAAACCAGCTTGCTTAACGCACTCGGAATGCCTGCTGTTGCCACGATGAGCAGCAGCGCATACACATTGTAGGCAATTCCGTATGAAGCCATGCCGAGATCGCCGAGCATATTTTGCAGCGGCACTCGCTGCACGACGCCCAAAAATCGGGCAATAAAGGCCGCAGCAGCCAGAATGACTGTTCCTTTAATTAAAGAATCCTTCGTCAAAGCCGTTCCCCATTTCCCCTAGTTGTGCAGCACCATACTTCATTCTCCTCTGCTGCCTTGCCGGATTTCCGGCTAGGCGAAGAAGAGCCAAAAAGCAAACAAAACGATCATCATGCCTTGCAGCAGCACCTTGACCACAGTCGAAGCAAACAGCGATACAAGCGTGACCCACCCAATGCGCATCGCTTTGCTCCAGGATGAGCCATGCAGCAGCTCGCCCGCCGCCGCTCCGACAAACGGGCCAATCACCAAGCCAAACGCCGGAATCACAAACGGACCGAGTATAAGTCCGATCGTGCTTCCCCAAAATGCCTGCTTTGATCCGCCTGACCGATCGATGCCGTATGAACTGACGAGGTAGTCAGCCGCGAACAATACAAGAACAATCAATGTCTGGATAATCCAAAACCACCAGTTCAGCGCACCGAAGCCAAAGAAACCGCCGTATACGAAAAAAGCTGCGTAGATTGCCAGCACGCCCGGCAGTACGGGATACACGGCTCCAGCCATACCGATTACGAATAAGAGAATGACTAATATCCATCCAAGCACATCGACCATCGCTACCTCTCCCCGCCTCTCATAATGCGAAATGCTTCTCTAGTACATGAGCCACCCCGTCTTCCTCGTTGGACAAAGTCACCCAATCCGCCGCTTCCTTCAACTCCTGCTGAGCGTTGCCCATCGCAACACCCAATCCGGCTTCACGAATCATGGCCCAATCATTCATGCTGTCTCCTACCGCAGCCACCTGTTCCATCTGCAAGCCGAGCATGTTGCACACACTCCGCAGACCTGCCGCCTTGTTCACGCCAGCCGGATTTATCTCGAGGTTCGATGGATGCGAGTTGGTGATTTCGAAATCTCCCCCTCTCTCTGCCTCCGCCCGCAAAAATGCCAGCAACTCTGAATCCTCGGTATAATAGCCGAATTTCAGCCACGTATGCTCGTATACGGCCGCTGTCCAATTGCTTCGGTTGTACACGCCTTCCGCCGCATAGCCCCAAAACCAAACATCATGGTCAACAGCCAACTGATGAAGCCGTTCTATTTCCCGGGCCGCCATCACATGCTGTTCATACAGTTCATCCGGATTGCGCCAAATCTCCCCGCCATTAACCGTCACGAGCGGTGCTTGCAGCTCCAATTCCTCAATATACGGGCGAAGGGAGAACATCCCCCTTCCCGTAGACAAGCAGACGACAATCCCGGCTTCTGTCGCCCTGCGAATGGCTGCCTTGTTCGCCTCGGAAATTTCTTCATTGTCGTTCAGCAGCGTTCCATCCATGTCCAAAGCAATCAACCTGTATGCCGTCATGAATTTGGCCTCCTTTTTGTTCTCCCCGTCAAGCCCGGGAAGCCGTTTCTCTCAGCGGGGCGCCGATCTCTTCCCTCTGCAAGTAAGTCTGCTGCCACAGCGCGAACACGTAAAGCACCCACAAATGGCGGGAATAGTCGGCTGTGCCCGTCCGATGGGCCTTCATCAAGCGTTCGGCCGCATCAATGTCAAACCATTCAGCCATGTCCCGGCTGCGAATCGTCTCCAGGATACGATCGCCGATCGGCTCCTTCATCCAATCGCGCAACGGTACGGGAAAACCGAGCTTCGGCCGGTTCAGGATGAAGTCTGGAACGATGCCCTCCATCGCCCTGCGGAATACATATTTCGTAGTGCCGTTCTGGAGCCGATAGGCGGCCGGGATGCGCCGGGCCAGCTCGAACAGCTCCTTATCCAGGAACGGAACGCGCAGCTCCAGCGAATGAGCCATCGTCATCTTGTCGGCCTTCATCAGAATGTCTCCCGGCAGCCATAGATTCATATCAATGTACTGCATGCGGCTGACCGGGTCCAAATGCGCCGACTTCTCGTAGAACGGTCGGGCAACCTCTTGCGGATTCCTGTACCTGTCCAGCCATTCCTTGCCGGCTGCCACCAATTCACCTTTCATGTCCTCACGGAAAATGCGCGCATTGCCTAGAAAGCGCTCTTCCAAAGGCGTCGTTGCCCGCAGCAAGTAATTGCGCCCGTAGACCGTGGACGGCAAGCGGCCGGCGATGCGGTTCAGCATGCGCATGAGAGGCGCCGGCATCCAGGCAAGCGGCCGCAGCGCAAGCGGCTCCCGATAGATACGATATCCGCCGAACAGCTCGTCTGCGCCTTCGCCGGACAGCACAACGGTGACGTGCTCCCTCGCCAAAGCCGCAACATGATACAGCGCAATCGCTGAAGGGTCGGCTACCGGTTCATCCTGGTGCCAAACCGCCCGTTCCAGCGTATTCAAATACTCTTCAGGAGTAATGACCTTCGCATAATGCTCTGTGCCGAGCGCCTTCGCGGTCTCGCGGGCAATCTCTGTCTCATTATGAGGACCCTCGAAGCCGACAGAAAACGTCTTGATCGGTTCAATTGATCGCATATACGCCGCTATCGCCGTGGAATCGATCCCGCTGGACAAAAAGCATCCCCTTTCCACATCGCTCTGCATATGATGACGCACCGAATCGAGCAGTCTTTCCCGCAGCTCTTCCACCATTTGATCCAATGTGCCCGATCCCGGTTCAAAAGTCGGATCCCAGTAGCGGGTAATGTCAACCTTACCCTGCAGATCGACGGTCATGGAATGGCCGGGCGGAAGCTTCTGAATGCCCTGCAGCATCGTATTCGGCTCCGGCACATACTGAAACGTCATATACTGCAGCAGCGCCTCCATGTTCAGCTTGCGCGAAAGTCCGGCCTGCAGCAGACTCTTGATCTCAGAGCCGAAGACCAGCCGCCCATCATGCAGCGCGTAATAAAATGGCTTGATGCCGAAGTGATCTCTTGCCGCAAACAGCCGTTTGCGCTCCATATCCCATAGTGCGAAACCAAACATACCGCGAAGATGGCGTACACAATCCTCGCCGTACTCCTCATATAGGTGTACGATAACTTCGGTGTCGGTATGCGTCTTGAATTGGTGGCCGCGCGCTTCCAACTCATTGCGCAGCGCTTTATAGTTATAAATTTCACCGTTGAAAATAATCCATATCCGCTCATTCTCGTTGGACAAAGGCTGATGGCCTTCAGCCAGATCGATAATCGACAAGCGGCGGAAGCCCAGGCCAACCCCCGGTTCAGACCAAAAGCCGGAATCATCCGGACCTCTGTGATGAATGATGTCAGTCATGCGTTTCAATTGTTCCAGCGCCGGTTCCCGGCGGTCAAAGCAGATCATTCCGGCGATTCCGCACATGTTTATCGGTCCCTTTCCTCGTAGCTTCTCATTAAAATCTAAGTATAGCATAATCAAGCAATCAACGAAAAAGCTAATCAGACACCTTTCCCAATAAGTTACATCCCTTCCAAACAGAAAGGACCGTCCCGGCAACAATGCTCAGGACGATCCTTGCTGCATGATGGCTGCAGAGACAATTGAAATTACGGCGCCGCGCTCTCATTTCCCGCAGGCGCATCCGGATCTTTGTCATACAAGCCATACACCTTGTCATAAGCGTCGAAGATGCGGCGTGCTATCGGGGCGGCACCATACGACCCATAGCCCCCTCCCGGCACGACTACCGCTACGGCAAGCTTCGGCTTGTCGGCAGGCGCGTAGGCGATATACACCGCATTCTCGACAGTTGCGCCTGCCACAGATTGCTCGCTCGTGCCCGTCTTGGAAGCCACCGGATAAGGAAAGCCTTCAAAGCCCTGCATCCTTACCCCCATCATGCCCTCCTTGACGACATCCCAGTATTCCTGCGGCATATCCACCTCATTGAGTATATCAGGCCCCGGCCTCTCAAGCAGCTCGGAATCCGCGGAGCGAACCTCATTGACGAAGAATGGTCTCAGCCGCTTCCCTTCTGTCGCCAGCACTCCCGTATACTGGGCAAGCTGCAGAGCTGTATAACGGCCGCCCTGGCCAAAGGAAGAGAACACCATGGAGGCAAGCTCGCTGCCCATCGCATCCACATCCATATAATCCTTGGTACCAGCAATTTCTCCTGGCAGCCCGCTGCCGGTCCTCACACCGAGTCCAAATTGCTCCATATACGAATCCCAGACGTCAAGAACCTGACTTCTTCCATATTTCCTGAAAAGCGGTTCACCTACAGTGGCTGCCATATAAACGTTAGATGATCTGACCAACGAGCTTGCAGGAGTCAAATTGCCTTGTGCCCGACCATCCGAGTTCCTGATGCTCGAGCCGTCCCGGCCAAACTCGTATCGCCCTCTATCATTGAACACAGTATTCGGCTTGATGAGTCCCTCATTCAACCCAACCAAAATCGTCAACGGCTTCATCGTCGAGCCGAGATACACAAGCGAGCCTGGATGGCGACCGCGCTCGGTATCATCATGCACCGGCGCCCAGTTGTTCCAGATCGTCCCGTTGCGCATGAAAAGCTGTATTTCATCCAGGTCGCTTTGGCTGATGCGTCCTCCGCGCCATACTTCCGGATCATAATCCGGATAGCTGGCCATTGCCACAACCTTGCCGGCATCCTCGCCGGCCACTTCCATCGCCACGGCATACCCAGCCATCGCCTTCGTTCCGGTCTTGTTCACGCTTCTAAACACAGGGTCATTCTTCAGCCTGTCCAGATTTTCCACAATGGCGCGCTGGGTGGCCAGCTGTACCTCCGCGTCAATGGTCAAATACAGATTGTCGCCCTTGATCGGCTGAATGACCTCCACCTCGCCGGGTACAATCTTGCCTGCGGCGTTAATCTGATAAATCTTCGCTCCGTTCTGTCCGCGCAGCCGTTCCTGATACATCAGCTCCAGGCCGTCAACGCCGACTGTCTCCGTTTCCAGGTAACCGCTGGAGTTGTTCTTGTAAAATTCGAGATCCCTGGCTCCGCGGTATTCCTTCAAGTAACCGACCAGTTGCACGGCAATATGCTCTTCCTGCACACTGCCATCCGGTCCCGGAGGACCATCGGTGATCTCCGCATACTCCCGAACGCTCTCTTCCATAATTTCCAAATCGCTAAATTCATCGCGGTGCTCGACCAAATAAGCGATTTCTTCCTTGGTCAAATCCGTTTTGATCCGCCTAGGCTCGGAATAGCGGATCACGGGCGTACGAGGCTGCTTGTTGATATCGAAATTGACATCCATCGCTTCGATGATCTGCTCTGCTGTCATCGTTTTCGTCTTGGGATTGCTTTCCTTGACTGAAGCGAACAGATTGGCCAGCCGATTGGCCAGCGCGATGACCTCATCCTGATTTTGGCCTTGCTGCACGCGGTAATAAAGCGATTGCGTCGATACAGACTGGGCAATCGGAAACCCGTTCCGGTCATAAATATTGCCGCGGATCGGCGGTATTGGAGTGGAACGGGTCGTCTTCCTGTCCTTCAATGCCCGCAGCTCTTCCCCTTCCACGAATTGCAGAAAGGCCAGACGAACAATCAGCACGGAAAATAACACAAAAATGCAGAAGAAAAATACATTCAAACGAAACGCGAAATGCCTCTGACGGATAATTTCCTGTTTTTGCGGATCGCGCTCTTGCTGTTTCGTCACCGTTCCTCCTCCTTCATCGATTACTTGTTCCAGGCAGCAGCTCGAGCAGGCTGCGGATACCTTCGCCCTGCATATAGCCGTACCGCAGAATGCGAATGGCATCCATGCCTGCTTGCTTCGGCGCCCAGACATCGTTCTGCTCATGATCGCCAATGTACAGCGCATCCCCGGGGTCTACCCGCAGCTTGCGCAGCGCATACCGGAATATTTCGGGATTCGGCTTCTCCAAACCGACTGTTGTCGACACGATGATTTCGCTGAAATAGTCGGCAATGCCTTTTTCTCGCAAAATGAGCGGCAAGGTGTCGGCAAAATTGGAGACGACGGCAAGCTGCAGGCCACGCATTCGCAACGCTTCCAGCACTTCCGTTACGTCCTCGAACAGCGTGTACACCTCCGGGCCGGTAAACACTTCGTACAAGTCGTGACAGAGGCGGCGCAGGCCGTCCTCATCGCAATTGGCCCCATTGAGACGCGTGAGCATGTGTGCGTAAAGCTTCACCCAAAAAGCGCGGTCAACCTCCGGAGAACAGATCGCTTGCTCATCCCTCTTTTTTTCATAGTAAAAGCGCTGAATCGACTCGTGCAGCACGGATTCGACCTCCGCCTCGTCACAAGGGAAAGAGCGTTCTCTTAAAAATTGCGTCACCACTTGATGGGCCTCCGGCACATTCAGCAATGTATCGCCCGCATCAAACAAAATAGCCTTGTACCGATCCACAAATACTTCCATAGTCTCTCCTTCGACGCCTGTTTGTGATCATGCAGCTATACCCAAACATATAGACGCGGCAAACCGCCAAAAAGTTCATCACCTTCACGCAAAATCTGACACCGTTCGCTATTGCCCTTCACTTGCCTGTTGAATAAAGGTGTTGATGATTTCATTCCTCGATACCTTGAAGCTCTGACCGCGGAAAGTAATTTCCACCTCATCACTGTCCACGGAGCCTTTCACTTGAAAGTTCGGACTGCTTACGATGAAATTGCCCGCCGCATCCTGCGACACGCTCGCTTGCCCCGATTCGCTCTTCATCGCCTCGAACGCTTCTTCTTTGGCATAAGAGAGAACGGTTCCGCTAATATCTTCCACAATCTCCTTGTAGTTGGCGCCATACAACAGCAAACCCGCAGCTATGACGAGTATAAACGCCCATTTCAAAGCTGTCTTAACGATTCGCACAATGACTACAATGGCCACGATGGCTAGTGCAATGATCCACCACTTGTCCTGAATAAACGATATCCATTGCTCTTCCATGTACTGACTGCCTCCCGATTCATTTCATTCTTCACAATTGCTCTTAATTTAGATTATACCGTTTCCGGTATCATTTGCATTAAAATTTTATTGGCATACGATGTCTGCCCATCACGTACAAGTAATGGTAGACCAAGCATAAGGAAGGTGTACGCCGTGAAAACCGCCATGTGGCTGTACTTGTTCATGTTTATCGCCATGTTTGATCTGCACGCCCAGTATCCGGTTTTGTCTCCGTTCGCCTTATCCCTTGGCGCGGCGCCTTCATTCATCGGCTTCATCATGGGAATTTACTCCCTCACCCATCTGCCGGGGAATATGCTCGCGGGATACGGTGTCGACCGCTACGGCAGCAAAATATTTATCACGTTAAGTTTAATCGGCGCGGGCGCGCTATTGCTTCTGCAAGCTTACGCCTCGAATCCATGGCAGCTTCTGGCCATACGGTCTGTGAGCGGCTTCGTGCTGGCCTTCCTGTCGCCCGCTTGTATGTCGCTTTTGGCCAAGTTGGCCAAGGACACTGCCGGGCAGGGCAAATATATGGCCGGCAACGGGCTCGTTCATACCCTGGCCTCTGTCCTCTCGCCTGCAGCCGGTGCGCTGCTTGTTGCCAAACTGGGTTTCTCGGCGTCGTTCACCATCCTTGGATGGGGGCTGATCGTCACTGGACTGTTGGCACTTTTCTTCATTCATGACGTACCGACCGCCTCCAAAGTTGCCGCGAAGGGAGATGCCGCATCGCCTCCCTCCCCTCTGATCCGTGCTGCAGAACGAGCGCCTGCTCAAGCGCTTGCGGCTAACCCGACCATCCCCTGGCTGTTTTACGCGATACCGCTCGCATTATCCTGTTCCCAGGGCATCTTGTTTTTCGAGCTGCCGCTGCTTAACCTCGGCGAGCAGTCGTTGATGACATCAGGATTGTTGTTTTCTGTGGTTAGTCTGGGTTCGCTCGTTACATTAAGCATGCTGTTCTTGAACAAGCTTTCTCCTTTCTACCGCACCGCTGTGGGCAGTTTTTTCCTCGCCATCGTCTTTTTTGGAATGGCAGTCGAATGGGCGCTTCCCATGGCAGCATCTCTGTTTCTGATCGGCATGGCCAAAGGCATGATCTATCCGGCTATGGCGACGCTGCTGGCATCGATCACCCAAGCTACCCACTATGGGCGAATCTTTGCTCTGCTTTCCGTATGCTTTTCCATCGGTGCGTTTATCGGGCCTACAATCGCCGGGCAAATTCGTGACAGCATGTCCCCTTATTTCATTGCTTTTGTCGTATTGATGCTCGCTTTGTCAGCGCTGCCCTATAGCCGTCCGAGATCTGTCACAATCACATGACAGGTTCGACATTTCCCGGGAAATGGTTACAATAGAAAGTAACCTGTACAGAACGACAAGGAGCGGGATATGGTTATCATTGTAGAGGGCAAGAACGACAAGACGCAGCTGCGTCGTTTGTTGAATGAAGAAATCGACATTATTTGTACATACGGAACACCGGGCACTGACAGACTGGAACGAATCAAACGAGCAGTCGGCGGTCAAGATGTTATGATTTTCACAGACAACGACCCTTCCGGGAAGCGCATTCGCGGCATACTCAGCGATCTATTTCCCGATGCGGAGCATCTTTACACACGGAGAGGATATGCAGGCGTTGAAGGAACGCCAGATGAATATCTCGTCCAACAGCTTGAGAAGGCCGGATTAGAGGAATGGATTGATTACTCGGCTATCCGGGAACCGAATGAAGCCTATGAACAGCCCCCGTCTTCGTCTTGACAGCAATTGAAAAAAGCAGTATGCCATTTAGCCATACTGCCTCCTCACTATAGAATGTGGTGCTTGCACGCAGGCGACCACCCTGGGCTGCGCGCATATCGGGTTGGAATGCTTCCTCAGGAATCGCATTCTCCGCCCGATGAGCGTGCCATCCCTTCTCCCAACCGCCGCTAATTACGTATTGGCTTATTCTTTGGCAAGTGCCATCAGGTCCGAAGCAATATTGGCAGCATTGTCCGGCTCCAAGGCCTTGGACAAGTAATAATGACGAATATTTCCTTCCTTGTCGACCAAGATCATCGCATTCGTATGGGCGAAATCTTCGCCTCCGTCCAACTCCTGAATGGCGATGCCGTATTCCTTCGCAATTTCACGGGAATACTCCACTTCTCCGCGAAGGAAGTACCAGTGATTCAGATCGGCATTGTACTTGCCGGCATATTCCTTCAGCCGTTCAGTTGTATCCCGTTCCGGATCGAACGTAATGGAGAACAGCGCCGTATGCTCGCCAGTTTCCCCATTCGCCTGGAGCTTGTCTTGCACTTGCGAAATCAAATAGTTCGTAGGCTGGCACACATTCGGGCAATGGGAAAAGTAAAAATAAACGAGTCTTGCCTTGCCATTTGTGTTCTCGATCGAAACTTCGCTTCCGTCAACATGGGTAAACGTAAAAGCCGGGGCCGGCTTCTGCACAGGGTAGGCGGACCGCTTGGAAAGCTGGTTGTACAGGATAACCCCTATAACGGCACCGACAGCAAGCAAGACGACTATCGCGCCGGCGACAATAGCTGTATTCTTCTTCATGGAAATGACTCACCCTTTTCCTTAGTTGGACTCCAAATCTAGCCTAAATCTTGACGGTATTCAGAATGATGACGGCAAAAGTAATCATCAGATAGTAGAGTGAGAAAACGAACGTCCGTTTCGACCACGCTTCATCATCCTTCGCCCACAAGCCGCTGATGCACAGCCACAACCAATAAACGCCCATCACAACCGCTACCACGAGATAGATGACCCCTACATAATTCCACACATAGAGGAGAATCGATGTCGGAATGAGCAGCACCACATAGGGGATCATCTGCCATTTCGTTCTACGCACGCCTTTCACTACGGGGAGAAGCGGAAATCCCGCTGCCCTGTACTCCTCCTTGCGCCGGATGCCAAGCGCCCAGAAGTGAGGCGGCTGCCAGAGGAACAGGATAGCGAACAACAGCCACGCTCCGGCGTCAAGTTGCTCTGTAACGGACACATAGCCGATCACAGGCGGCATAGCACCGGAAATCCCCCCTATCGAGGTGCTCCAGGTGGAAGTTCTTTTCAACCAGAGGGTGTATATAATGACATAGACAAAGATGCCGACCAGCCCGAGCACGGCCGTAAGCCAATTGATCGCCCCCAGCAAAATCGTGCCAATAATGCCCAGAATCGCCCCATATATCAGTACATGGCGCGGCTCAATTCTGCCGGTTGGCAGCGCCCGGTTTTGAGTGCGTTCCATCTTCTGGTCCATGTCGCGGTCCAGGTAATTGTTAAATACGCATGCTGAAGCCATCACGATGGAGCTGCCCGCCAACATCAACAGCATGACCGACAGGTCGATTCGCCAGCCGGATGCCATCCAAAAGCCGCCGAACGCAGCGATCAAATTGGACTGAATGATACGGGGCTTCGTGAGCTGTACATAATCTCGCCACGTGGCTATATTGTTCACCGAATGTTATTCCTCCTTCAAATATTCTCTATGATATCAATCGTTCACCCTTTTGACAATGTCAGCCCCTTATTGTTCATCAATTTGTCGAGAATGCAGTCATGATTAAGCGGCTTCATCCATACAATGGAGATAGCGATTCAGGGAAAGGAAGTGACCCTAGAACAATGGCCGTGATCAAAGCCAGCAGCGAGGACGTCAGGACGCTTGCCCGGCTTATGCGCGCCGAGGCGGAAGGCGAAGGCGAGCTGGGCATGCTGATGGTCGGCAACGTCGGGGTGAACCGCATCAAAGGCAACTGCCTGGATTTCGAGAATATTCGTTCTATTAACGACATGGTGTTTCAGCGTCCAGGAGGATTTGAGGCAACTACCAAGGGCTATTTCTACCAAAGAGCCAGAGAAAAGGATATTCGACTGGCCCGCCGAGTCATCGACGGCGAACGCCAGCATCCCGCGACCAATGCGCTGTGGTTTTTCATGCCGACCGGATCTTGTCCCGCCACCTGGTATGATCAGCCGAATACGGGCCGATATAAGTCCCATTGCTTCTTCAGTCCTTATGAAAACAGCTGCCCCGGCGTGTACCGTACGTTTTAACCCACTCAATTGAAATAAGGAGGAATCGAACATGATGAATGTGCCATACCCGATGCCGAATGGCGGGTACGTGTACGGTGTATCCCCCCAGGCAAACGGATATCCGGGAATGCAGCAAGCTTATCCGATGCCGATGCCAAAGCCGATGCCGCCCCAAATGCCGGCTGGCTCGACCATTCCGACTGGCGGACAGACTGGCGGCGTGCAGGTGCCGGGCTTGCTGCCGGTGGAGCAATCGTACATCGAGAATATCCTCCGCCTAAATCTGGGCAAGCTTGCTACCATTTACATGACTTTCGAGAACAATTCGGAATGGAACGCCAAGGTATTCAGAGGTGTGCTCGAAGCGGCGGGCCGCGATCATATTATCATCAGCGATCCTCAGACAGGCAGAAGGTATTTGCTGCTGATGGTCAACCTGGACTATATTACCTTCGACGAGGAATTGGCCTACGACCTGCCCTTCGGTCAAACCGTCAGCGCCCCTCCCCGCTAATGTCAGATGCCCGTGTCGGCAAGATTTCAACGCCAGCCAATTTCACCGATATTCAATTGCGCGGCCGCTGCCCGGCATCGAAAAAGGTCCATACGCGAACAGACCCGTTCTGCGCCCATCTAAGCAGATTCGGGTCTGCTTGGCGTCTTTCGGCAAGCCCCTCCTCACTGTTGGCATGAATTTCGAGGAACAAGCCGGGCTGCTCTTGGCTTTCGAGCCATTCCACGCTGTCCGTGCGCTGCAAAACATCCGCCATATAAAGCCGATAAGCGTCCATCTCCTCCAGCTTCACCTTATACTCCACAAAAGTTTTTTTCATCTTCTCCACTCCTGCCGTTTTGCAATCCTGTACTTGTTGGGTACAATATAACTATATATCAAAATCATATAACGCAATGCTATTTGTGGAGGAGATCAATTGGATACCGGCACACACTTTGTTGTTGGTCTGGGTCTTGCCGGTTTGGCACAAATCGATCCGGCCGTTACTGGAGAAGCCGCATTGGGAGCAGCCGTCTTGTTCGGAACTGTGCTTGGATCGCAGGCACCAGACGCAGATACTCTAACCAGGCTGAGGGGAAATGCCCTCTACATCCGGCACCATCGGGGATGGAGCCATTCCTTGCCGGCGCTTTTGCTGTGGACTGCGGCAATAAGCGGAGGCCTTTATGCCATTTTTCAGCCTGATCGATTCTGGCCGCTGCTCTACTGGGTCCTGTTATCGGTAGCCTTGCACATTTTTATGGATCTCTTCAATACGTACGGCACGCAGGCCTTGAGACCCTTCTCGAAGAAATGGATATCCTGGAACATTATCCCCATTTTCGATCCGATTATTTTTCTCAGCCATGCAGTCGCCGTTCTGCTGTGGACGCTCAAGCTGGCTAATCCTGTCGTCGTTTTCCCGCTGCTGTATGCGTTCTTGGCTCTCTACTATGTTTGGCGTGTTCTTGTACATCGAAGCGTCCAGCGAAAAATTCAATCGATGGATGTCAAGCGTAATTCGAAGGATCGATACCTAGTCATTCCCACCCTGCATCCCTATCACTGGAACGTTGTCAAAATCGAGCATAACGGCGACTATCAAATTGGCGAATGGCGCAGCGGCAAGCTGCAGTGGATCGATCGTGTGAGCCGTTCCTCACACCCGACTATAGAATTGTCAAAAAAACATCCGGATGTCGCCGCCCTGCTTTCATTCAGCACTCATGCCTGCCCCGAGGTGCATACTCACCGTTGGGGACATGAGGTGCGCTGGGTTGATGTCCGTTACCGCCATCGCAAGCAGTACCCGTTCGTCGCGGTCGTGCTGTTCGACCATGACGGGAATGTTTTGGACTCTTACGTAGGCTGGATGAATGAGGAAAAGGTCGGCAAAAAATTGCGCTTGGACAGCTATTGAGTTACAATCCAAGCAGCATCCCTTTGCAGCCGACATAACAAAAGAGCTCAAGGGAACACATTCCCTTGAGCTCTCTTTGTAATCTGGTCGGCCCCGCGAAAGTACTTGATTGTACTTCGTAAGCGTTCCTGCACTTTCGTGGGTTGATAATCCGGGCCCCATGAAAGTACCTGACTAACTTCAGCGCTTGTCATCACTTTCATGGGTTTTAATCATTCGGGCCCCACGAAAGTACTTGATTGTACTTCGTAAGCGTTCCTGCACTTTCGTGGTTGATAATCCGGGCCCCATGAAAGTACCTGACTAACTTCAGCGCTTGTCATCACTTTCATGGGTAAATATCATTATATCTTAACGTTGGTTGCCGGCCATCGCTTGCTCTGCGATTTGAACCAAACGGCGAGTAATGTGGCCGCCGATGGCGCCTGTATCGCGAGTTGCCATGTTGCCGTAGTAACCGTCTTGCGGAATTTGAATGCCCAGTTCTTGCGCCACTTCATACTTCAGCTGATCCAATGCTTGACTTGCTTGAGGCACTACCAGTGTATTGCTGCTGCGAGATGCCATGTGAAAAGCACTCCTTTCGTAGCTGTAAGTGTAATGTCTTGCAAGCTTGCTATCCTAGTATGGCACCTGCTATAGCGTTCTTATGCACAGCTATGGCAAAAAAACTTTGAAATCGGAGTGATCTACGTTGAGCAAATCCCTCTCCCTGTTGTTTTCCCTTGCCGCTGTCGCTTTGTTTGTATGCACAGGCGCCGCACTCAGCTACAGAGAAGCAGGTCTTGCCTTATTGTTTTTCCTGGCTTCCTTTGTCATGATAGGCCTCGGCTTCTATGTGAAAAGGCGCAGCAGCAAATAAGCAGCCGTTCTACTGCGGCAATACGAATCCCATCTTATCCTTGATTTGACGCAGCGTCTCGGAGGCAACCTCGCGTGCTTCCGCTGCCCCTTTCCTCAGAATAGCTGGAAGCTCTCCAGACTGCCGGATTTCGCGGTAACGTGCCTGCAGCGGCTCCAAGGCTTCCACAACCCGTTCGGCCAAATCCTTCTTGAAGGCGCCATAGCCTTGCCCCTCGTAGGCACGCTCCACCTCTGACATTTGCATGTTTGCACAATGCGCATAAATCGCCATTAAATTGCTGATTTCCGGTTTTTCAACCGGATCAAAACGGACCTCCCGCCCGGAATCCGTCGTTGCCCTGGATAGCTTCTTGCGGATGACATCCGGCTCATCCAGCAGCGCAATATAACTTCCCGGATTCGGATTGCTCTTGCTCATTTTTTTCGAGGCGTCGTCCAGCGACATGATGCGAGCCCCCGTCTGCGGTATATACGGCTCCGGCACCTGGAGCGATGTCGCATAACGCTGATTCACGCGCTGGGCCAAATCGCGAGTCAGCTCCAGGTGCTGCTTCTGATCGTCGCCCACCGGCACGAGATCGGCATTATAAATCAGAATATCCGCTGCCATCAGTGTCGGGTAAACGAACAAGCCTGCAGGAATCGACTCCTTGCCGGCAGACTTATCCTTATACTGGGTCATGCGTTCCAATTCTCCCATGTAGGAAACAGTCGTCATAATCCATCCCAGCTCGGCGTGCTCCGGAACGTGCGACTGCATAAAAACACTGGCCCGATTCGGATCAATGCCAGCCGCCAAAAACAAGGCCGCCACCGCTTCCGATTGCTCCCGAAGCGCAGCCGGATCCTGCGGCATCGTAATCGCATGAAGATCTACAACCATGAAGAAGCACTGATGTGTTTCCTGCAGCTTGACGAAATTTTGCATCGCGCCAATGTAATTCCCCAATGTCAGTTGACCGCTGGGCTGAATGCCCGATAAAACCCTCTTCATTTTTCATAACCTGCCTTTCTCATGGTTAAACCTCAAACCCGAAGTGGAATAAAAAAAGCCCCTCGTCCGGCAAGGGACGAGAGACCGTGGTGCCACCCTTATTCGTTCAAGCTGTCTCGTCCGGCAATACAGCCAGACGGCATGAACCTTAACTCCGTAACGGGGATGACCGGGTCCCGAAGGACCAACTCCAGATGCCCATTTCGACCTCAGCTCCCGTACCGATTCCCACCCTGCATCGGCTCTCTGAAACGGGTTGACTGCGCCTACTTTCATCCTTCAGCGTATTACTGGTTATGACCAAGCATGGTCTTTTCTACACATTATACCGAGGAGACCGATGAAGTCAATAGTTGCCCGAGAGCAGCCAGTAAAAATTTCCACTCCAATCGGGGTGTATATTCTAGCGATTGACACATACTACCTTCACAGGAGGTGATTCCAATGGCAAGAGGACAAAGCCGCTCCAGCAACACACTGGTAGTTCCACAAGCGAATGCCGCTCTGGACCAATTGAAGTACGAAGTGGCACAGGAATTGGGCATCCAAATTCCTCAGGACGGATACTACGGCTACATGGCTACACGCGACACAGGCGCAATCGGCGGACACATTACCCGCCGCTTGGTGCAAATCGCTGAACAACAGCTGGCTGGCCGCCAATAATTGGGCGCCGTCCGAACAAAGCGATTATCAATCAGAGCTGCATCTTGCCGCTATAAGGGGCTGGTGCAGCTCTTTCTCTCGTACCCGCTGCTTCCCATTCGTCTGTCTATCGTTCAAGCTTAGACATGAACAACACTCGGGTCCAATGCGGCCATATTGTAATTCGATTCATACTGAACGGTTGCGGTCAGCAGTCCTTTCCTGACTGCAAATTCAAATTGAATTTCGCCATGGCTCCATGTTTTGCGCTTTATCGCTTCGAGGGCCATGTTGCGAAAAGCCAGCCGCTGACTCTCTGTCAATCCCCCCGTAGTCCGAACGCTGCCGGATTCAGTCCAATTAGCCGCATCATAATGCCGAATACCGAATTTCCCAATCCGATTGTTCCGAATTTG
Source organism: Xylanibacillus composti (assembly GCF_018403685.1). NCBI lineage: Bacteria > Bacillati > Bacillota > Bacilli > Caryophanales > Paenibacillaceae > Xylanibacillus > Xylanibacillus composti. Next base: position 102,383 of record NZ_BOVK01000015.1, on the reverse strand, counting down.
CAGGAAAACAGTGCCGTCGCTAAGCATGGACAATTCCTTATGCATTTGGCGGAAAGCCAGGTCCACTTGCCGCGCCAGCGGCAGCTCATCCATTTTCATCATGTCCCTCCTATGAATGTTTCTTTTTACCAATTAGGTCTTATGTCACATTATAATAACAAGGGCGCTTCAATTCAACATATTTTTACATTTTACAGCACGCACTAGCACCTTTGTCCCGCATCATTCGCACGAATCTGACAATTCCCAACATTCTTTTATAGACCTGATGGAATTCTCGATGCTATAATATGGGTATTGCGGCCCATTAGAGTTAAAGGAGGATGAACGATTGAACAAACTGAGGGTGCTTTCATTTAAACACAAACTGCAATTAGGTTTCTACTCCATAGTGGGTGTCTTCTCCCTAGCTCTGCTAATTGTGGTGTTGGCTTCCGATTTTTCGCTAATGGTCGGGATTGCAACCATTGTCGTTCTGATTATCGCCAGTTATCCTTTTATAAGCTTTCTCGAGAGAGCGCTTACATCACCGATTAATGAAATATCCAAGGTTGCGATGAGCGTGTCCAAAGGGGATTTTACAGAAAGGGTTCGTTATCAATCCAACGACGCGCTCGGAGAACTCGCCACCTCCTTCAACAAGATGATGGAGAAGCTGAAGGATATCCTGCATGAATCCAGCAGCATCTCCAAGACAGTCGCGGATACGAGCCGCGATATTTATCAGAAAAATCAAAGTCTGCGCGATGTGATCGACCAAGTCAATGTTTCGACGAATGAATTGGCAACGGGAGCGACGGCAATATCTGAAGATGTCGGCGAAATTTCTACCTCCATTCATGATATTGAGGACAAGGTCAAACATTATGCCAAATCCACGCAAGAGATGAATCAGCGTTCCGAGCATACGCTTGCGCTAGTGGAAAAGGGCAAGGAAGCGGTGGAAAGCCAATCGGCAGGCATGAAGCAAAATGTGGAAGCCACCGCAGCCGTCTCGGAGACAGTAAGTCAGCTGGCCTTACAGGCACAGGATATTCAGAAAATTACGAAGACGATCTCGGAGATCGCCGAACAAACGAATCTGCTCTCGCTGAACGCTTCGATCGAGGCAGCGCGGGCAGGCGAGCATGGACTGGGCTTTGCCGTTGTCGCACAGGAAGTCAGAATGCTGGCTGATCAGTCTACAGCTTCCACGAAGGAAGTATTTCAGCTTGTGGCCAGCATTGAGCAGGGTATTGCGCAGGCCATCTCGAACATCCAGCAGAATGAAGCGGTTGTGTCCAGACAGAACGATCTGATTCGGGAAACAGAGACTGTATTCGAACAAATTGTGGAAGGCATCCGCTATATCAGTGAAGAAATCGCCTCTTTCGCCCAGGAAAGCAGCTGGATGTCCGAAGCAGCCCAACGAATCAGCGCCAGTATGGAAAACATCTCATCCATAACGCAGCAATCCGCCGCTGGCACGGAGGAAGTGTCCGCAGCCATGAACGAGCAGATTGCGGCCGTGCAAGCAGTCGTCGAGCAATCAGAGCAGATGGCCGCACTGGCTACCCGACTTCAGCGGACAATTCAGGTTTTCAAATTTTAATGATGATCGGTTAGGAGCCGGCTTCTTGTTTCAGAGAGACAGGCTGGCTCTTTTTTTGGGGGCGGCAAGAGCAAATGAAGAAATGTCTATGCGCCTGTCAGAGCGAGAAATTGATCCACATCCCTTACTGTTACACTTATCGCCTCTTGCCAAAAGTCCGGCTTCCTCACATCGACCCCCAAATGCCGCAAGGCGAGTTCTTCCACTGTCATCGCTCCAGTATCGCGCAGCAGCGCAATATACCGATCTTCGAAATCCCCGCCTGCTTGCAGGGCATAAGCGTACAGTCCGGCGCTGAACAAATAGCCGAACGTGTAAGGAAAGTTGTAGAACGGCACATCCGTAATATAGAAATGCAGCTTGGATGCCCAGAAATGCGGATGATATTCGGACAAGGCATCCATATACGCTTCTCTTTGCGCTTCCGTCATCAGCTTGTTGATCTGTTCCACAGACACATAGCCAGCCTTGCGCGCTTCATAAAACCGGGTCTCAAATAAAAAGCGGGCATGGATATTCATGTAAAAGGCAACTGAACGCTGGATGCGATCATCCAACAGGACCACCTGCTCCTCCTTCGATTGGGCGGCCCGCACAGCAGAATCGGACACGATCATTTCTGCCAAAGTCGATGCTGTTTCCGCAACGTTCATGGCGTAATCCTGCAGCAGCACTGGCAGATCGTCCATGACAGCTTGATGAAAGGCGTGGCCAAGCTCATGAGCCAATGTCGAAACACCCGATGCAGAGCCGCTGAACGTCATAAAGATACGCGACTGCTTGCTGATCGGAAATGATGTGCAAAAACCTCCGGGGCGCTTGCCTGCACGATCTTCCGCTTCAATCCAGCGTTCTTCGAACGCTTTCTCTGCGAACGCAGCCATCTTCGGACTAAATGTGGCAAGCTGTTTGGTTATAAGTTCGGCCGCCTCATCATACGTATACGGTTGAGCTGCATCCCCGAGTGGAGCCTCAACGTCGTACCACGCCAGCTTGTTTAAGCTCAGCAGCTTGGCCTTTCGTTCCAAATACTCGACGAAGCGGGGCTTGCTGCGCTGAATGGCTGACCAAATCGCATCCAGCGTCTCTGCGCTCATCCGGTTGAGCTGCAGCGGTTCACGGCAAACATCTTCCCAGCCGCGGTGCTTGTATACTTGCAATCTAAACCCTGCCAAGTGGTTCAAAGCGTCCGCACAAAGATCGCTATGGTCGCCCCAGGTTTTCTCCCATACGGCGAACATGCCTTGGCGCACCTGACGATCCGGGTGATCGAGCTTGTTCTGCGCCTGCCCGGCAGACAGCTCCAGCGTTCTCCCTTCTTCCTCAATGGGGAACACCAAGCGGCTGACTATGGTATCGTAAGCTTGCGACCAAGCATGATACCCGTCGATAGCCAAATCAGCAATCAGCGCTTCTTGTTCAGGAGGGAGCTTTTCTTGGGCAAGCTTTCGTTTTTCCTGCAGAATGAATGCAACTTCCCTAAATAACGGACGCTTGAGCAGGTCCTGCCAGGACGATTCGTTTATGGCTGCCAGTTTCTGATCAAAGTAGGTTTGGGCAGCCTCAAATTGGGCTCCGATCGATCGCAAAGAAGCCGCAAGATGGAGTGCCCTCTTGTCTTGCATATCCTGGGCTGTCAAGCATTCCGTGAAAGCTGCCGCCTCCTTCAGACGGGCTGAAATGGACTGAAGCGCCTCAAGCATCTTCTCGTCAACAGCCGCATCTGTTCGCACCATGGCGGCAAAAGCCCGCGCATCTTCCTCTAGCTTGCCGATAAAGCTTTGAAATTCTCTGGATTCCGAACCGCCAGCGAACAGTACGTCCAAATTCCAAGTCTGTGCGTATCCCAATTCATCTGCCCCTTTCTTTTTTGCCAAGTATGTTATAATAATGGTTAGTTCCGTCAAACATGCGAGGGAATGTCCCTTGTTCGCCAACGGTCAGTATGACTGCCTCCCTGGCAGAATCGCTGCCCGAATACTTACGCATTGGAGTGATCGCTACATGAGGCCCCTGCAAATAACCGCCGAAACTGCGCAAATGCTTGCCAAGAAACTCAATGTCCCCATTGAACATATTATGCATATGCCTCGGCATATTTTATTGGAGAAAATCGCCGCATTAAGCGAAGACGACGCCCAAGAACAAGCCAATCCGAACGAAAAAGAAGCGGAGAAATGATCGCCTCAGGCATTCTCCGCTTCTTTGTTGATTTCCTCAATCGCTTCCGGGGAAAGCTTGTCGCGCTGCATATCTTCCCTCACCATCTGCCATTGTTCCCGAGATGCCTGAATCATGGCTGCATCCATAATCGTCTTATCGTTCACCACCCGTGAGAACCAACGCACTGCTTCGTTATAACGCTTCAACCGTCGGGACAGCTCCCCGATCAAGTACATCAACCGGGCATCGTTCACGCTGGCTCCTTCCTGCTCGTACACCTCTATGTAACTTTCCAGAGCAAATTCGAGAAATTTGCTCTCTTGCTCATGATTCTTTTTATATCGGTACAACCAGGCAATATGATGCAAAATACCGGAAATTACGCGAGGCTTTTCCTTCTTAAGCTGCGCACATAGCAAGGCGAGTTTATAGCACTTCATGGCCTCTTCCCACGAACGTGCGCCGCCATAATCGGTTATCTGCCAATAATTAGCGATCTTGTCCTGAAACTGCAGCTTTTGCGCATCTGTCAGGCTTTCAGAGAAGCTTTCCGTCGAAGCGAATCCGCAGTATGGACAAACCCGGACCACATAGAACTCTGGATTTGCTGTCTCGTCCATGTAGTAAGCGCAAAAATCGGTGTCCCGTCTGACTGGCTTCTTAAAGCTCGGGCGCACTCTGGATGTCTTGAAGCCCATCCCGCAGTGATGGCAAGTCACTTCCTTCTGATATAACGGTTCGACCACTGGTATTCTCCTTTGTCCCTTTATCGTCTGTCTCGCGTCAGGTTCGATTCATAAAGTGATAAGCAGGACCGGACAGACGATCCATCATCGCCTCACGCAGCTCGTCCGGCAGCTCCAGCTCTTCCAAGGTTTGCCGCATGCAGGACAGCCATGCCCTTGCCTCCTCGATGCCGATTGGCACATGCATATGGCGCGCACGCATCATCGGATGGCCGAATCGTTCCGAGTACAGCGGAGGTCCCCCGAAAAATTGTGACAGGAACAAAAATTGCTTCTCCTTCACTTCCTCAATCCCATCGGGAAACAATGGTCCGATCAACGGATCGGCCAAAACCTTCGGATAAAATGTGTCGACAATGCGGCGTATCGTCTGCTCGCCGCCCATTTCTTCGTAGAAATTCAGTCTGACCAGCTCCTTCCGCTGATGTCATGCCCTTATTATAGCCTAAAACAAGGGCTTGTGGTATCAAGTTCTGGCATTGCCCAATAGGTTCGGTCATACATATGAAGTACAAGCATATCGACAAATGCGCAAAGGAGAAGGCCCGTGAATACCGAAACCCGCACATCAACTTGGATTTGGGGAACTATGACCGCCGCTTTCTTGTGGCTCTTCTATCTCCATCCCGGCGAGTCGCTGGAAGCGGCCTTGCTCGGCGTGGATATCTGGTGGCATGTGCTGCTGCCTGCCCTCCTGCCCTTTCTCGTCATGGCCGAAATTTTGCTTGGCTTCGGCGTCGTGCATTTTATCGGGACTTTAGTAGACCCGCTCATGCGTCCGCTCTTCCGTGTCCCCGGCATTGGCGGTTTCGTCATGGCCATGGGATTCGCATCCGGCTATCCGGTTGCGGCCAAATTAACCGCTCAATTGCACAGCCAAGGACTGCTGAGCAGATTGGAAAGCACCCGATTAGTCGCCTTCTGTACTACCTCCGACCCCATATTTTTGATCGGTGCGGTATCCGTGGGCTTTTTCGGTCGGCCGGAGCTTGCCCTGGCCTTGGCTGTCGCACACTACGTCGGCGCTTTGCTGGTCGGTATTGGCATGCGCTATGCCGGAAATTCGGACAAAAGCCAGCCTCACTTGCCGGACAACCCGCAAGTGGCGTCTCGCGCTCGCCAAGTCCGGGCCTCGTTGGTGCGCAGAGCATTCCGGGCCATGCAAGAAGCAAAGGCAGCAGACGGAAGGCTGTTCGGACAACTGCTCCAGGACGCGCTCAAATCGGCGCTTAACCTGATCCTTATTATCGGCGGTCTTGTCGTTTTTTTCTCCGTCGTTATCGCTTTGCTCAAGCAAGCAGGCCTTGTCGGACTCATGATTGATTCGCTGGGGTGGCTGTTCCGGCTGGCAGGGATTCCGCTTGCCCTGTCTCCTGCTGTCGTCAACGGACTGTTTGAAGTCACGCTCGGCGCCAAGTCTGCCGGTGCCGCTGCAGCCGATTCCGGCCTGCTGGCCGCCGCTTCCTTGACCGCCTTCATTCTTTCCTGGGGCGGCTTTAGTGTACATGCTCAAGTAGCAAGCTTGCTGCACGGCACCGGTGTCGCCTATCGCACCTTTCTCTGGGCCAGGCTCGCACATGGCATCCTCGCCGCTCTGCTGCTCCTGTTGCTTTGGCCTTTATTCGGACTCGTCTCCGGCTAGGAAGCTCATGTCACGTTGTCAAGCTGGTTGGAATTCGCTATGATGAGGGTAGCGAGCAAGAATCGACAAGGAGGGCTGCTCTCGTGAAATACGAGGTTATAAACCGAGGAGACCGGGTTTCCGCGGAACTCGCCAACACATTCCACCGTTTGGCTGCGGACGAGCAGTTGGCGCATGATCCAGCCGAACCGGATATTGTCGTGTCCATCGGCGGTGATGGCACGTTGCTGCATGCCTTCCATCAATATGTCCATCGGATCGAGCAGACTGCCTTCGTTGGGATACATACAGGACATCTTGGATTTTATGCGGATTGGAAGCCGGAGGAACTGGAGGATTTGGTTCGCTGTATGGGCAGGGAGTCCGCCCTCGATGAGAAGATTGTGAAATATCCGCTTGCCAAGGTACAGATTACGAATGAAAGCGAGACCCAGTCCTTTCTGGCGCTCAATGAGTGTACCCTTCGCGGATTTGAATCCACATTGGTCGCCCAGCTGCGTGTCAATGATGAGGATTTCGAAATGTTTCGCGGCGACGGCATCTGCATCTCGACCCCATCCGGAAGCACTGCCTACAATAAAAGCTTGAATGGCGCACTGATTCACCCGTCATTGGAGACGATACAAATCGCCGAGATTGCCTCCATCAACAATCGCGTTTATCGGACTCTCGGCTCGTCCATGGTGCTGCCTCGCCATCATCATTGCGATATTTATCCGCGGGCCGGCCGCAACATTGTGCTCACCATCGATCATCTGAATGTGGATATCGGCAATTTTCGTTCGATTCGCTGCCAAGTGGCCGAAAGCAAGGTCAGATTCGTCCGCTATCGTCCCTTCCCTTTCTGGAATCGGGTCAAGGAAGCCTTTATCGGCGACCTGCTGGATTAGGCAGGCCGCCTTTTTTTTGAGGCTGCTCAGGCTTGCGGTGTTTGCTCCTTCTTCGACCCCGCCTCATCCATCTGCTGTTTCGGCTTGGCGCGATGCCCGCTTTTGGCCGCATCACGTCTTCCGTGCTCCCGCTTTACGCCTTCGTTCCGCAGGCTTTCCTCCCTGTTCCAGTCCCGTCGCTGGAAATCCCGCTTTGCTCCGTCCGCCTTGTAGCCCTTGTTTTCGTGCTGCGCGCGCAATTCCGCTTTGGTTGTTTCCGCTTGGGCAGGTTCGCCGCCGAGCGGTTCCAATTGTTCCGGCTCAGTCGCTGACCGCTGCTGCTTCGACAGACCGGATTCCGCATCATCCTCGTGATTGGAATGGTTCGCGTCCGCAGGCTCCTGATGCTCTTGGGACTTCCGTTCCTTGTCCTTGACCGGGGTGGGAACCTTCTGCAGAACAAAGTAAGCGCATCCGAAATTGCAGTACTCATTTAAATAATCTTGCACGGTCCCGATTAAGGCGTCTTTCGACGCCTTCGGGTGGTTGTCGCGAAAAAAGCCTTTCAGCCGAAGCTGATTGTAGCCCCAATCGCCGACAATATAATCATACCGCTCCAGCACTTCGCTGTAGCGTGCGCGGAAGCTTTCTTGGTTCCAGCCGTTCTTGTGTTCATGAATCAGCTCATAGGTCTTGTTCCCAACAGTAATCATTACGCCTTAACCCCTCCGAGTGTTTGGTCGGCTGCCGCCTTCTGTTCGCGGGCATGGTAGGAGCTGCGGACAAGCGGACCCGATTCCACGTGGCTAAAGCCCCGCTTCATACCTTCTTCCTTCAACTTAGCGAACTCATCCGGCGTATAGTACTTTTCAATTCTCAAATGCTTGCGTGTCGGTTGAAGATACTGGCCGATCGTCATAATATTGCAATCGACTGCGCGCAGGTCGTCCATCGTCTGCAGCAATTCCTCCCAGTTCTCCCCTACGCCGACCATAATACTCGACTTTGTCGGAATATTGGGCTTGTAGGCCTTGGACTTCTCAAGCAACTCCAGCGATCTGCGATACTTCGCCTTGGAACGGACACGATCCGATTGGCTTTCGACCGTCTCGATATTATGATTCAACACATCCGGATTCGCATCGAGCACTTTGTACAGCGATTCCCAATTCCCCAGAAAATCCGGGATCAGCACTTCCACACTGCACAGCGGGAGGCGCTTGCGAACCGCGCGAATCGTTTCGGCGAAAATCATTGCGCCCCCGTCCTCCAGATCGTCCCGCGCCACGGAGGTGATCACGCAATGCTGCAGTCCCATCTGCTCGGCGGCTTCCGCCACACGCTCGGGCTCCTGCAGATCGAGCTCATTCGGCAGTCCCGAATTGACGGCACAGAACCGGCATGCTCGCGTACAGGTTTCGCCCAATATCATAAAGGTTGCGGTGCGATTTGCCCAACACTCGTGCAGATTCGGACATTTGGCCTCCTCGCATACGGTGTGCAGCGTCTTGCTCCGCATCATCTGCTTCAATTCCTTGACTTCCTGAAAGTCTTCTCCGGAGGCTAATTTGATTTTCAGCCATTCCGGCTTGCGTTCTGTCTTGTCCACAGCCATGCTGCTCTCCCTCCGATCCACTCTCGTTTCCACTAGTATTATAACACGAACCCTGCAACATTCCACATTGGCCCCTATTTCTGGTATGATGGAGGTAGAAACGCCAAGATGGGAGGAACCGCTCGATGACAACAATGACTTTGCAGGATAAGGATAGAAGGCTAGGGGAAATCCTGAGAGAGATGGAGCAAGTGTTGATTGCCTTCTCCGGCGGTGTGGACAGCACCTTCGTCCTGAAACGGGCCCACCAGGAGCTGGGCGATAAAGTGCTGGCCGTTGTGGCAGCCTCGGAAACATTCCCGTCCAGGGAATATGACGCTGCCGTCAAGCTGGCCAAGGATTTGGGCGTAAGCTTGCATGAAACAATTGTAAGCGAATTCGCCAATGCAAATTTCGTCGCGAACAACCCCGATCGCTGCTATCACTGCAAGACCGGCCTGTATGCCCATTTGCAGGTAATAGCCAAGGATTTGGGCTATCCTTTTATTATAGACGGCTCAAATGTGGATGATCTCGGCGATTACCGCCCGGGTCTGAAAGCGAAGGAAGAACAGGGCGTACGCAGTGTCCTGCAGGAAGCCGGGCTGACCAAGCAAGAGATCCGCACCTTGTCCAAGGAGCTCGGCCTGCCGACTTGGGATAAGCCCTCCTTCGCGTGCTTGTCTTCCAGAATTCCGTACGGCACCCGGATCGACAAGCAAAAAATCGATCAATTGGATGAGGGCGAGAACTTCTTGCTTCAGCTTGGCTTTTATCAGGTTCGCGTGCGCCATCACGATAAAATCGCACGGATCGAAGTCATGCCGCAGGAGCTTGCCAAGGCCGTCGAGCATCACGAAGCGATTTCCGCAAAGTTCCAGTCACTCGGCTTCCAATATGTCACGCTGGATCTGACCGGCTACCGCACAGGCAGCATGAATGAGGTGCTGCAGGCTGTCAAGGAGAGCAAAGCCCGATGAATATAGAGCAGCTTCTGGGAGACCTGCAAGCAGGCCGCATTAGCCTGGAGGAAGCCAAGGCCGGCCTGCAAGACTGGCGCTCCGCGGGATCCATGGACTTCGCCGAGCTGGATCTGGACCGCGAACGCCGCACCGGATTCCCCGAGGTCATCTACGGCGAAAGCAAAACTGCCGAGCAAATCAGCGCCATCTTCCGCCGGATGATGGAGCATTCGGACCGCGTGCTCGCCACTCGTGTCAGCGAGGGGAAGGCCGAGAGCATCCGTTCCGACGTGCCGGAGGCGGAATACCACCCGATTGCCCGCACACTTTCCTGGCACCGCAACAAACCGCAATATGCTCCGGATGAAGACTATGTGGCGGTCGTCTGCGCCGGCACTTCCGATCTGCCAGTAGCAGAGGAAGCGGCGGTCACTGCCGAGATGCTGGGCTGCCGCGTGGAACGCATCTTCGATGTCGGTGTCGCCGGCATACATCGGCTGTTCCGTCGATTGGAGCTGATCCGCGGCGCACAAGCGGTCGTTGCTGTGGCAGGCATGGAAGGAGCGCTGGCAAGCGTGCTGGCCGGCTTGGTGGAGCGTCCGGTTGTCGCTGTGCCGACAAGTGTCGGTTACGGCGCCAACTTCCAAGGAATGGCCGCGCTGCTGGCGATGATCAATGCCTGTGCGCCGGGCATTGCTGTCGTCAACATTGACAACGGGTTTGGCGCAGGCTATTATGCCGCTCTCATTCAACAAAACAGGAAAGGATGACTTCTTGCGTGCGTATTTTATATTTGGACTGCTTCTCCGGCATCAGCGGCGATATGACGCTTGCCGCTCTCGTCGATGCCGGTGCAGATCAGGCCTACATAGAAGAAGAGCTTCAGAAGCTTAACCTCGATCCCTATACCTTGCAGTGGAAGCGCGTCGTCAAATGCGGCATTTCCTCGCTCAAGCTGGATGTCATTCTGGACCCGGGCAATCCGCCCTCCCATCATCGCCATTATGCGGACATTGTCCGGATGATCGAAGCGGCCGCATTGGACAGTCAAGTAACGGCGCTCGCACTGGCCATCTTCGAGAAAATCGCCATTGCGGAAGCCAAGATACATCAGGTGCCTGTCGAAACCGTTCACTTCCATGAAGTCGGCGCCGTCGATTCCATCGTCGATGTCGTCGGAGCGGCGCTGGCGATTCACAGTCTGCGCCCCGACCGCATTATCGCCTCGCCCGTGCCTCTCGGAAGCGGTACGGTCCGCTGCGACCATGGCTTGTATCCGGTGCCCGCTCCGGCTACATTAGAAATGATGAAAGGGCTGCCCGTCAGCCGTTCCAACCATGCCTTCGAACTGACTACGCCTACCGGCGCCGGCATCATCGCCGGTCTGGTGGATCAATTCTCCAGCAGCCTGCCGTCCATGCGCGTCGAGGCGGTCGGTTACGGCGCGGGTACAAGGGATTTGCCGGGACAACCCAATGTTCTGCGGGTCATCGCCGGCACGGCCGACTCTCGCCTCATTCTCGAGCCGGTACAAGCTTTCCAGCCGCAGCCGCACGAGCATGGACATGCTCATGACCACCATCATGAACACCGACATGGGCATGAGCATCATCACGGACTTGAGCATGGACACGACCATCATCACGAACATGGGCATCACGAACATGGGCATCACGAACATGGGCATCACGCCCATGATCATGCCCGTCACGACAATGGGAATGGACACAAGCATCCACACGCTTCCGATGAAGGCAGGCAAATTTCCGCTAATCACCATCCGCACGAAAGGAGTCAGTCGCAGTGCGGAGAGCCTAAGCATTAAGGGTATCTCGAAGCATATGAATGACAACTGACGCAAGCCCCCGCCCGGGATTGATAGGGCGGGGGCTTTGCTGCATAAGCAGAACTTTGATCCAACCTGCGGCATATGCCACCGCACGGACAGCCTGTCAGTCGCTTAGTTCACTTTGCGTCCTAGCCTTGTACGCATAGCGTACTGCATCATAGACTTCCTTCAACGGGATCTTTTGCTCCCGGGCGATTCGATCACAAACGTCAAATTCCGGCGCATACTGCACCACTTGCCCGTTATGCGAGCCAATTTTGACAGGCACACTCCCCCATGGCGTCTCCACTTCAAGAAACGCTCGAGACAGCCTATGAACCGACAGGGGAATTATACGCAGACCAAGCGTCGTCGTTTCCCGGAAAATCAGCGATTTCGCCTCTTCCGCAAGCGAATCCGCGCAAAGCACGTTCAGCATGATGCCGGGGCGCCCTTTTTTCATGACAATCGGCACCCAATATACGTCATTGGCTCCCAGCGCAAACAGCCTGTCCATCACGGCAGAGGTCCATTCCGGATTCATATCGTCAATGTTCGCTTGCAGCAAAAGCATCCCTTCATCCACATGCTCCTCCTTATGGGAAAAAGCCATCCGTCATCTCCTTCTTTCTGCTTGCTCAAGTTCGTTATGCCCCTATTTTACCAAAACGTCTAAGAAAACTGGATAAAAAATAATGCTGCAACCCAATCTAAAGGTAGAACAGATGATGAAGGGAGGAGCCCATGTGCGTTCGAGACATGGCCGCTGCGCATCGCTATGGTCTTTACTGATCGTGTTGCTGCTCTTAGCCGAATGCATCATATGGCCGACGCACCAGGCAGAAGCAGAGGAACCGAAGGGCTCGGAGCCCAACAAGTACGAAGCAAGAAAACAGCTCTTTGAAAGCATGAGCGCCTTGACCGGCATCCCCTGGCCTTATCTGGCAGCTGTTGATCAATATGAACGGACCATGCATCGCAAGCAGAAGCAAACAGACAAGAAGGAAAGACAGCTCGCCATCACATTTTCGGACAGGCTGTGGAGCGGCGCGCTGAATCCGAATCCGTCTGACTCGGATCCGCGAACAATCGCCTTCTTTCACGGTATCGGACACGATGGCAACGGGGATGGCAAAGCCGAGGCGGATAATGATGAAGATGTCCTCTATACGATGGCACAGCTCATCTTGAAGCACGGCACCACCAAGACGGACTTTCGCATCGGCTTGTGGGAATATTATCAAAAAGCACGCAGCGTGGAACGGATATGGCAATTTGCCCGCATTTACGAGCATTTCGACCGGCTGGACCTGCATCAGCATGCCTTCCCGTTGCCTGTTCGTTCCGAATATTCCTATCGCAGCACTTGGGGGGCGGCACGCGGCTGGGGAGGGAGACGCATTCACGAGGGCACCGATATTTTCGCCGGTTACGGCGTACCTGTACGCAGCACAAGCTACGGGGTGATCGAGGTAATGGGTTGGAACCGTTATGGAGGGTGGCGGATTGGCATCCGCGACCTGAACAATCATTATCATTACTACGCGCATCTGAGCGGATTTGATAAAAGGTGGAAGGAAGGAGATATCGTAGTACCAGGCGATGTCTTGGGATGGGTAGGCAGCTCCGGCTATGGAAAGCCCGGAACCCAAGGAAAGTTCCCGCCGCATCTGCATTATGGACTCTATAAGGACAACGGCTATACCGACTGGTCCTTCGATCCTTACCCTTCTCTGCGCCAATGGGAACGAGAGGAACGCAAGCGCAAAAAGCGCTGACTTCCAACCCGAACCTTCAGCGCCGCAATGGCTGCAGCCCCCAGTCAACAGACATGGGGGCTGCTTTCCTATTGACCCGTAGCGTTCTGACCCGCTGCGGCATCCTCCTGTTCACTAATTGGAGGAATGGCAATTGTCGGCGGAGGCATCGCTCCTGACGAATGCTGATCCAGCGGACGTCCGCGCCCGTCGAAGAAGTACATCGGCACATCTCCTACAACGAGCAGATAGGAAATCGGCACTTCCGTCGTCACAATCTCCGATTTCGTTTCGAATGGAATGATGATCGCAACCTCCACAGTGATCCGAATATACACCTCGACAAGGAGCATATTGATGCCGGCATCCTTCTGCCTCGTATTCAGTTCCACCTGCACGGCTCCCGCCGGTACAAACTTGATCGGAATATCCGGGCTGAACGATGCCAGAATGGCACTGTCAAGCGCTTGCCCTAACGGCACATGCTCCGGAATTTTCTGCAAGTTGTCGAGTGTGCTCTGTACGACATGCTCAGTTTCCGAAGTAATCGTCATATGCTCGGCATAATTCAACATAAAGCCTGTAATTTTGTTGTTCCGGTCATACTTCCAATCTACCAGATTATCGAAATTCGTTCGCTGCGCAACCTTCTCCGTCACGGCTTTGTTGATTGCTTGGGTGGCAATCTGCTTGATCCGTATTTGAGCCACATTCATCAGAGTCGGCTTCAAATTGCGGTCCACAAAAATAAAGCTTTGGATGGACATGAAGAAAACAATTACGATACATAGAAAAAACACACGGCGTTTTCCGCCCTTCTTCACCGTTCGGCTGTTTTGCCATCTACGTCGCTTCCATTTCACCCGAAGTATCGCCCCCTTCGCCGCCAACGTCGGAGCAAGGTGCCATCGCTTTACTTTATGCAAGCACGCGCAAAAAAAGAAGAAGCCGTCTCATGAACGAAAGACAGCTTCTATCAAGATTGCTCCCGCATGATGCGGTACCGCTTCAGGAATGCCTGGTACTGTTCCATCTTATCCTTGTCTTTCGGCTTGCGGATGATCGGGTATCTTTTCTTCGTTCGCATTTGCAATGGAGCTTCCGAACTGCGCTTGGCATCGGCACAGGTTTGGCACATGGTTTGGGTGACCTTCTCTTCATTCCCGCAATAAATGCATACATTTTCCTGCTTGCGTCGTTCACGCAATGCCCGCATGGCCAGGGCTTCCTTCGATGGCATTTCCACACCCTCCGTTTGTTCTTGTTGTACAAAAGATCGAAAGAGTCCGGGGTTTGTCCCCGCCCATTAGTTTACTACACTCGCCGACGCAAATAAAGGGAGCCTTCAGGAGGCGGAAAAAATCAGGATTTCTTCAGATACGAATATGTATTTCACAGTCGGTTTGGCCTGCAGTTCTATTGCCTTGTACCATCCAATTTTTGAATTTTGCACGCTTGACCACAACCTTTCCGCTTACATGGCAATAGGATAATACTAAAGGGTTCTTACCTTTAACAGACTATAACGGGAGGGGATGCTTACACGAACAGCGGAAAGAAAGGCAATCGTCTTGTGCAATGCACCGGACGGTTCGACGCACATTCGAGTCGCCTATCTGGATGCCCAACCTTTGCTTGGCGGGCGCAAATTCAATTCCACTAGGAGGGTAGTTGCATGCGCATTCTCATGATCGCTCCCGAGCAGTTCCCTCTGCCGGGAGACAATTCGGTTGAAATTTGCATGCTCGCCATTGCCAAGCGCATGGTCAAGCAGCATTCTATTACAATCGTATGCCGAAGGTTTCCGCAACAGAAAGCCCGCTCGCAAATCGGAGGGGTGCATATTGTTCGCCTTGCAGCGAAGAGCAAGTCGTATCTGTCATCCGTTCTCCGCTACTTGAAACATCAACGGTTCGACCTCATTCAAGTGGATAATCGTCCGCATTATATGGCACGCGTCAAGCGATTGTGCCCCGGCACGCCCGTCTCCCTTTTTTTGCATTCCTTAACCTTTGTGCCGAACCAGCCCAAAGTCGCAGCCAGCTTGAACAAGGCCGATCTGATCGTTTCGAACAGCACCTCGTTAACGCAAAGATTGGGTACCCGCTTTCCGCGACAAAGACATAAAATCAAAACGGCGCATCTTGGCGTAGATACTGAAAGATTCAAGCCGGCGGACCCAGCCAAACGGCAGGCCGCACGCAGCGCATATCAGCTCAATCGCTGCTTTGCCATCCTGTTCGCCGGACGTCTCATTCCCAGAAAAGGCGTGCATGTCCTCATCCAGGCAACCCGCCTCGTTCAGAAGAAGGTGCCGCACGCCAAATTAATGATCGTCGGCAGAGGAAAGCAGCCGTATATACGCTCATTGAAAGCGCAAGCCAAAAAAGCGGGAGTAGCTGCGGCCTTTATCGGAAAGGTCCCTCACAGCAAAATGCACAGGCTCTATCAGGCGGCAGATTGCTTCGTGTGCCCTTCCCAGTTGCATGAGGCCTTTGGCCTCGTTAACGTGGAAGCGATGAGTGCGGGGGTTCCTGTCATTGCCTCAAGCATTGGCGGGATTAAAGAGATTATTCAACATGGCAAGAATGGCTATCTCGTGCGCAATTACCGCAGTCCCGAAAGCTTTGCAGCCTATATCATCAAGCTGGCCAACAAAAAAACGACTGCCGCGTACATCTCCAGAATGGGACGCGATACGGCGGTTCGTCAATTCAACTGGCAGCGCACCGCTGACAGACTGAGTCTTATTTATAGCCAGCGCCGGCGCGGGTAAGCGCATGATTTTCGTCTGGCCGAGAAGAACAGCTCATGATACAGAAAACATTTGTGAAATCGTTTCAGCACACTGCATTCAAATTCATGCCGCGGAAACAGCTTCAAGTACCCCTCTTCGTCCCGGATGTATGCGCCTTTGTCAACCTTCTTCATAAACCAGCTGCAAATGGGCTTGCTCTTGCAAATGCAAGGCTCCATGACGATCATCCGGCCATCCGGCTTCAATATCCTCACGAATTCACTCATATAAGCAGCAATTTCCTGCGACGGGATGTGATGCAGCACCGCGATAATCAGGATACAGTCGACACTGTTGTCTTCAACGGGGAATGTCTTTCTGTCAAACACCTGAAAGGTATGTTGCGGATATAATTTCCTGGCGTATTCGATTCGCTTGGCATCGGGGTCGACACCCAAATAGTACGAAGGATGAACCATCGGGCAGTTGGCCCCCGTACCCGAGCCAAAGTCCAGCACGACCTGATGATGCAGATTGAAATTGGACCGGATATGCTGGTGAATATATTTCTGAGTGAACCATTTGGGACGTACAAATCTGTGATACCATTGTGGCGCAATTGGCAGGGAAATCGGACTCACCTTCCTTCCTCCAGGATTCGTACAACCATAATCTATCCTGCTTCCGTGAAAAAATACGCGGCGGGAAGGATGTTCGTCTATAGGCCGCATCATCAGTTTTCTCAGTGTGCACGCTTGACCACAACCATTCCGGCTGCGTCAACATATCATACTAAAGTGTCTAGTTTGGACAACCGCAGGAGGTGCAAGCTCAACATGAAAACGGTAGGCATATTGGTGGATGCCCAAGTTTTTCGAACGATCGGCAGCAAGAAATCCAGTCCGGAAAAACTGAGCATTTATAATCGAGCCGCAGCGAAGCACGGACTTCGACCATTCTACATGTGCCTGGAGAAGACCTTCCCCGCTTCCGGACAAGCGATGGGCTATCGCTATGCCAATGGCAAATATCGCTATGTCAAGCTCCCCATACCGAAGGTGATTCACAATCGAAGCATGCCCAAAGGGGAAAAAATGAGAAAGCGCATGCGCGAATTGGCCAAAAAAAGCCATTTGTTCAATGAGCGAACCCGCTATTCCAAATACGTGATCCATCAGCTCTTGAGAGGACCATTCACCGCTCATCTCCCTGCCACAGCCCGCTATTCATCAGCCAGACTGAATCGGGAGCTGGAGGCTTCCCCAAGCTTCTACGTCAAGCCTCAGAGTAGCAGTGTAGGCAAGGGAATCATCAAGATCACGCGCATCCGCAATGGAAAAATCAAATTGCAGCTTCCCCATCGCACCACGATTGCCGACAAACGAACAGCGGTAAAGACAATTAACCGGGTTGTGCGCAAGCAGAAATATATGATTCAACAAACGATCCCGTTAGCTAAATATAAAGGGAGACCCTACGATATTCGGGTAACTGTGCAGCGGGGGGCGCGCGGACAATGGCAAGTGACCGGCATGTATGGCAAGGTCGCGCGAAAAGGAAGCCATGTGACCAATGTCGCGCGCGGAGGCACGGCCAAAGCATGCGGGTCGTTATTCCGGCACAGCTTTGCTCATCCGAGTCTTGTCGAGCAATCCACCAGACAATTCTCGCTGCAGGTTGCCCGCTACTTGGGGAATCGATTGAAGCGGCTGGCCGATGTAGGACTGGATATCGGCATTAGCCCGGAGGGCAATCCTTATTTTATAGAGATGAATGGCCGTGATATGCGCTATGGATTCAAGAAGGCTAACATGCACAAGACATTCAGACGAACGTATGAAGCACCCATACAATATGCCAAATATTTACTCAAAAAGCGCTAGAGCTGCACAACTAGGAAGGGAGGAACTGCCGTTGCGCGGCCATCCAGCCCAGAGCCGATTTGATCCAGGAAATCGCCAATCCCGACGGAAGAAATCTGGAGCGCTTGGTATGCCGTTCTCTTTGCTGGCCGTGTCATTCTGCAAAAAAGCTTGACCGCACCGCTCACAGCTGCCGTCTTGCACGGCGGCAAGTACTGCATGCCCAGCTCATCATAGCCGCGGGGGAAGGACGATAAAGTGCGGAGGAAGCTCCTTTAATGGGACTCCAAGAGTTTCTCTAGGAAATAAGCTTTAAGCCGACAGTCGCCCCGAGGATCATGGCGATAAATACAATTCTCTTCCACTCTCTGGATTCCCCATAGAGAACCATCCCTAGAATCGCACCGCCGGAAGCGCCGATCCCGGTCCAGATGGCGTAGGCCGTGCCCATCGGCAATGTCTGCATCGCAATGGCAAGGAAGATAAAGCTGGCTCCAAACCCGGCCACCAACAGAAACAGCGACCGCCAATTTCGATCTCTGTGCAATTGACTAATCATGATAACGCCGAACATCTCAAATAAACCTGCCAGAACCAAAGACACCCACGCCATTAAGAGCCAGCTCCTTCCACAGCTTTATCCTTCGTGACTAATTTCAAGCCGATGACCCCTGCCAACAAAATGAGGATCAGCAGGATCTTCTCTGGCCTAAAAGGCTCGCCAAAGAACACAATATCGGAAAACACCGTTCCCGCCGTACCTAACCCTACAAACACCGCATACACAGTGCCGACAGGAAGCTTCTTGCCTGCCATAATCATCAGATAAAAGCTGACCGCAATCGAAATGACAGTGCCAGCCCACGTCCAAAAATCATTCGCGTGTTTCAACCCAATCACCCAAAAAACTTCAAAAAATGCAGCGACAAAGACCTTCATCCAATTTGCATTCATTCCTTGACACCTCCAGCCTTATTATTTCCATTCAATCGGATAGGAGGCTACCCATTAGTTGAGTAGCCGACCTTCCACACCACCGTGCATACCGTTCGGTACACGGCGGTTCAACCGTTTGAGTACACTTGACGTAAGCGCTCGTACTGAGCAGGGAAGTCATAATACCCTGCTTGCGCGAGCCTTTCGTTTGTTACAGAGCGATTTAGTACTGCGCTCCCGGCGATTCGCCAGTAACCCAGCCTTGTGTTTCCCCATTGGTAAGCCTGCCACTCCGGCACTCCCAATTTTCGCAGGTTCTGCACCTTCGTCCGCGGCTTCTTCCATTGCTTCCAGATATACATGCGCATTCGTCTTCTCAGCCATTCGTTCCAGCTTTGCAGAATTCGTTTCATGTCCGCTACATAGAAGTAGCCGATCCAGCCGCGAATGTAGACTTTCACGTTCTCCATGACCTGCCGGGCATTTCTGCCTTGACTTCGACTCGTTAGTTCCTTCAGCTTCTTCTTTGCTTTGGCCAGGGATTGGCGGTGTACGCGCACGTATACGCCCTTTCCGTTCTTGCCTAACGCGAATCCAAGGAATTTGAAGTGTTTCTGCGCAACGACGCTGACGACTTTGCTCTTTTGCGCATTCATCTGGAGCTTGAGCTTCTGTTCCAAGTACGTCCGGCTGGATTCCAGCAGTCGTAGGGCTGCTCGTTTACTCTTCGCCAGCACGACGATATCATCCGCATAGCGGATGACCGTCACGCCTCGGCTTTCCATCTCCTGATCATATTCGTTCAGGTAGATGTTAGCCAGAAGCGGCGACAGCGGGCCACCCTGTGGCGAGCCCTCTTCCGTTGCCCGACGCACCCCGTTCTCCATGACTCCGCTTTTCAGGTATTTCTTGATCAGATCGATGACGCCTTTTTCCTGGATGTGTTTGCGCAGGATGTTTAAAAGAAGCTCGTGGTTGAGCGTGTCGAAGTATTTAGACAGATCGCAAGATGCGTTCCATCAGATCGGTTGCACCGTCTCTTTCTCTACCTTCCCGAGTTCCGATGCTCCGCGCTCCTGCATACCCTTCACGTTCCATGCTATCTCTTTGCCGGCAGCCCTTTCGGTATTCTGCTTTCATCACATCGACTCTCCTTTCAGTTTGTACTCGAGACTTACGATTGTTCAGCCCTTCCGCTCGCCACTTTCGCGACTCGCGTACTATGGCCTCTGCTGACTTCTCACAGCAAGCTTTACTCCATGTTTCGGATTTTTTCCCTACTTCATGTCTGTGAGACCTCCCCGGGTAAGAGCGGTAACTTTCCCCTCATCCATCTGCCACATCTACATGATGAGATTCGGGCAGTATTGGACTTTGCTTTGTGTTGCAAGCTCGTCCGTCTCATCATGCCTTCTATTTGATTTCTGTTCGTCAGACCGAGGGTTTGCTTCTGGCTTCCTTCAGATTCGGCCTCGCGACCGACACCCTTGCCTTCAGCTAACAGTTCCTACTGCCAAGCCTGTAGCGGACTTTCACCGCCTAGTTACCGCCCATGCCGGGCACACAACAAAAAGCCCAAGAGATCACTGTAGAACAGTATCTCCCAGGCTTTTATCCTTCCGTGGCACAAGTCTTTCGTTCGTAACGTGCCCGTTCTATCCCAACCTTCGGCTTTGGTGCCGGAGCCGGCCCTTTCTTGAACCGATGTACAAAGCGTTGATCCGCCCAGCGAATCATACGGTGTCCATATACAATGGAAACGCCTAAATAGATAGCAGACAAACTATGGACGAATGTTGCTGACGAACCGCTCCTTAAATTTAATCCTGTGGCAACAAGCAATACAATATCGACCAATGGGGTGCATGCAAGTAAAACAACTCCGACTTTAGGCAGGTTCCACACATAACGACAAACGAGGCCCGCAATAACGAACAGCCAGAAGCCTATCTCACATCCCACAATTAGGATTGGCAGCATAGTCAACTTCCTTTTCACTAGTATGATTAGACATTGGAATGAGCCGCTCGCCCAGCTTATGCCCGAACAGTACGATTGGAACTAACGTCAACCCAAACGGCAGGCTGATCAGAATATCCGACAGCGAGACCAAATTCTCGTTAAGTAACCGGTAAAATAAATACAGGCTGTACGGCAATACAACAGCTACAGCTGTGATCACACCCGGCGTAAGCATTCTGACGAACAGCGCCTGTCCCACATGCGTGAATACGTGAAGCAGCATGACGGTGTTGAAGCCCAAGAACATCAAATACATTCCCTTCTCTGCCGCGAGGTACGTACAAGGAATAAAAATAACGAACTCCACGCATACAGCTACGGCAAATTGTGAAGAGGTCATTCGCGAGAACGGCTGAAGGTCTTTATGGAACCAGGCAGGCACCCGAGCAAAGATCACATTGCGATGCTTGCGGAACCACGGCTCAATCCGAATGATCTCCTCAAAATCATGGAGCATAAATGCGGCCAGAAACAGCCAGATCAACGACTGAATGCTAATGGCAGAATCCAAAACTGGAAGCATCAACGACCAGTCCCTTCTGGACGATATTGGGCAAGTCCATACAGTAACACTTCGGTAATCTCGTTGGCGACATCCTTAGGCGAACGTTGCTTTTCAAGCAATTCTTTGAGCGTGACTTGAATGAACAGGCCGATCATACCATTCGCCATCATGTGCGGAGATAAATCGTTCCGTATAAGTCCCGTTGACTGATGCTGCTTCAGATTGCTTGCAATCGTCTGATGAATGAGTATTTCCACCTCATCAATGCTTCTTTCTTCAGTTAAAAATATTCTCGTTGCCTTGGGATGTTCCTGAAAGATGGTGAGGATGGATTCGATATTTCTTCGTATTCGCATCGAAAATTCTCCCGGCTCGATTGCAGACGGCATTACCGCCGCTTGAAGATGCTCCTCCAATCTCATATAGAACCGTTCTAATATTTCTTGGAATATGCTTTCCTTACTTGAAAAATATAAATAAAAAGCGGCTTGAGTCAGTCCTGCGGCTTTCACAATATCGCTGATCTTCGTTCCCCTGTACCCCTTTTCAGCAAATAGATCAATGGCCGCTTCCAAAATCTTGTTCTTACTATCTGCGCCTTTCGTTGTTTTTTTCATAGCTTGCAACCCCCTAACTCATAAGTTATGTAACTTATTAGTTAGTTTGAGACATAAAGTAGTTATTTGTCAAGAAAAAAACGATTAACCTTCGTTTGTAGCGAGTTAAACAGGCAGACTAGCTCGATACGATGCGGGCATATGATAAAATTGAAGATGTTACGCCATTCCGATATTAACCATAATTGCATTTACCACACTAATCGGAGGGTTCGTTTCATTTTTTCTTGCGATATTTGGCAAGCGGCAGTTTTATTGGATATCAGCTATCGGGATTTATGTATTCAGTTTTATAGCAGGTTTTTCGATTGGACAACTGACCATTGGCCTCATTGGCAGTCGGTTATTCTTTAGATTGGATAAAGATTAACCTTGGGAGTTGGCGCTTTCCTTGGCGTGATAATCGTGCTTTTCGTTGTGTTCGTTACACCTCTTTTCTTTTCTAGATATTTATTTAGCTGCTCGCTTTTTGTTCTAAAACTCCAATTCGCTCTTAATATAGTAGCAGCATCATTACTCCATATTTTCTATCTGAACATTGGCGATTCCAGAGCTGCAATAAAACTTGAATCATTTCATCGCATTTTCCATTCCACTTGAAATATGGGATCTGGCCGAAATATCATGAACATTAGCCATTTTCAACATGGGGAGGCTAATGATAGACTGAACCTTGCCCCACTAAATCCGAACATAACCATAGCTCTCAATAATTACGTAGGATCACAACAATTGAAACCATAGTCCTATTCCAAATTAATGTTTACTTGTTATAATATTGAAATAGGCGCCTATCATACTTTTTTAGGAGGTTGGATAATGAAAAAAATATTTTTCTTGTTATTTTCTATGTTTTTAATTGTTTCTCAAAGTGTTGTTGCTGTTTCCAATGAAGATTCAGAATTTTTCGTCAAACCATTAGCATTATCAAGTTTGGATGAGATTAAAAAAGTGGATTTGCACTTGAAAAAAATGGGCTTTACCAATGAGGAGTTAGCACTCATGCAAGACGATATGAAAATAGATATAGCATCTAGAGGCGGAAAAAAATGGGCCGTCCAAAAACTTACTCCCAAAATTACTAGTGTAGACGAGCAAGGTAACCGCATAGTCATTAGTGAAGACGATTCAGCTATACGTAAAAGCGATATGGATATTCAAAAAGTATCTACAAGCGATTTTGAATTATGGGGTTGGGTTGTCAAATACGGGTCTGTAAATTCGTCTGAAAATTCCTATGCTGTTTATGCTGACTATAAATGGAATAAAGGTCCTTTTAATGCTTATACTGATAAATTGGCCATGGCTTGGCAAGATAAAGTTACCCCGTATGGTGACCCCACCGGATTACATTATTGGAGATGGAATCCATACAATCAAGGTGAGGCGCATGTTTATACGAATGCAATCGATAAAAAACTTATTCAGGGGAATTCTTGGAAGGTTAATGTGATTGCTGGCGGTGATCCACAGGATGGATGGGGAAGGCAAGAAATAAGGGTCAAAAAAAGTAATGCTGGCACAACTGGCGCAGTTGAAATAGGTTATGCACATAGAATTTGCCCTGGGGGTACTGACGTTACCATATCCTATGGCGTAATTAGTTTTAGCGGTTTTTGCCAAACTGAATATAATGATAGATTCAACTTTACTTACTAAAAATATATTAGGATGCAATAGGCAGATTCTCGTCTATTGCATCTTATTATTTAGGAGGAGTGCATACTTATGTTAGTTGTATACATCATTATTTCACTGATCGTTTTTTATTTGTTAATTGGAATTTTTTCACTGCTAGGTATGGATTTTTTGAAAAATGTAGAAGAATCGTATTGCATTTTGATTGTCATCGTAATTGGATGCTTGATTAGTATTGATCAACGTATTAAGGAGCTATCGCGCAATAAAAAAGATTAATTTTCACTGATACTTCCTTTGCCGCAACGATTCATACAGCAAGACGGTTGCAGCCATCGCCACATTCAGCGATTCGGCCTGTCCCTCCATTGGGATATAGGTTTGTGCGCTGCACAACGCCGCTACAGCCGCAGACATGCCGCTGCCCTCATTGCCAAGGACGAACCAGGTGTCGGCCTTTAAGTCTAATTCGTAGCAGCTTTCGGCAGCCCGCATATCCGTGCCGATCACTTGCACGCCTGCTTCCCGCGCCTTCGGCAGCAGATCCAGCAAGTCCGCCTCCACTACCGGCAGATGGAAGAGAGAACCCATCGTGGAACGCACCGTCTTCGGGCTGAAGGGGTCCACTGTTCCTTTCCCGAGGATGACTGCACGTGCGCCTGCGGCATCCGCGCTGCGGATAATCGTGCCCAGATTGCCCGGGTCCTGCACGCCGTCTACAGCTACAGCCAAGGCGCGGCCATGAAGCAGCAGCTCATTCTGATCCATTCTTGGCTTGTTGAGTATAGCGACCACCGGCTGAGGGGTCATGGCGTCCGTTACCTTCGCCAATACTGCCTCGCTGACGCCGACAAGCGCAACGTCGTCGGCCAGCCCGTCTGTATCCAGCTCCTGAGGCCAGCCGCGCTCCAATGAATACAGCACGCAATCGAATACCGCCCCGCCGCGCATAGCCTCCTGCACCAGGTGTATGCCTTCGGCCAGGAACAACCCATGCTTGGCCCGGCCTTTTCGCTCCAGGAGCTGCGTCCACAGCTTGACGCGCGGATTGTGCACCGACACAATTTCTTCGTGCGCCCTCATGAATGCGCAACCTCAAATCGCTGCAAATCCTCATTCTTCCCGACTACGACTAGCACATCATCCGACCGGATGCTGTCTTCCGCATGCGGGGCTATGTTCATGCGTCCGCTCTGCTTGATCGCCATCACGTTGCAGCCGAACTTGGCGCGAATATCCAGCTCGCGCAAGTTTTTGCCGATCATCCCGCCAACTGCCTTGATCTCCACAATGCTATAATCGTCAGAAAGCTCGATGTAATCCAGGATGTTCGGCGAGATCATATTGTGTGCAACCCGCTGCCCCATGTCCCGCTCCGGATAGATGACTTTATCCGCCCCGATCTTCTGCAGCACTTTGCCGTGCAGCTCGTTCTGCGCCTTGACCACCAATGTCGGCACGCCCATATCCTTCAGGATCAAAGTCGTCAATATACTGGATTGGATGTCTTGTCCAATGGCCACGACTACGACATCAAAATTGCGAATCCCAAGCGCCTTCAACGCCTCTTCATCCGTGGAATCTGCCTGGACCGCATGCGTGACGACCGCAATCACTTCCTGGATCTTGCTCTCCGTCGCATCAATCGCCAACACTTCAAAGCCCATCTGATATAAGGTCTTCGCCACACTCGACCCGAACCGGCCCATGCCGATGACAGCGAATTGTTTTTTCTTCATGGATAACCGACCTCCGTTCGCTAACAGCCCTGTTGGCCGCATCTTATTTATTATACCATGGGCTTCCCGCTATTCCCATATGCTCCTGATCGCATGAAACGGCCTTGATTTGCACACGCTAGTGGCGTATGGAATATGAAAATAGCGGAGGTTAGCAGCTATGAACTTGGATTTAAGGCAAGCTATCGTGCAACGCGTGCAGGACAAGGACAATGCCGAGCTGATGGAAGTGGTCCAGAGCTCTATTGATAATGATGAACGGACGCTGCCGGGATTGGGCGTATTATTTGAGATTATATGGAAAAATACAGATGAAAACGTGCATGAGCAGCTGATTACGAGCTTAAGAAGCGGACTGACACCTTAACACAATAGCGAAGAAAAGACCGTTCCCTCCAGCATAGGGAAGCGAACAGCGCGGTGCCTGCAACCTTGCAGGTGCAGCCGCCGCGAGGCTTCTGTCAGGAGAAACGGTCTTTTCTATATGGGGCCGGCTCGAGGGGAGCCGGCTTTAGTTCACGATTCCTTCTTTGGGGAGCGGTTGCGGAGCATCGCATAGGCGGAGAAGCTCGATGTGCTTCCCTTGCTCGGCGGCCTGGTGGAAACCAACCATCGCCTCCAGCACATGAAGCGCTACACTGCCATTCGCACGATGCAGCCTGCTATTCCGAATCGCATAAGCCATGTCCAGCACCCCGATGCCTCTGGCATTGTCCGCGTACTGATGCGTCACTTCAATTTCCTGCCAATCTTCGTTGTCCTTTCCGCGAAGCAGCACAGGTCCACTGAATGTGTTCGGATCGGGCACGCGCAATGTGCCCTCGCTGCCGAATATCTCTATATACGGATACTGCGTAGGCGTCATAATATCGAAGCTCATGATCATCGTGCCGACAGCCCCGGAGACAAATTCCATCGTCCCTGTAAGATGCGTAGGGGTTTCGACCCTGATCTTTTCCCCATAGTGCTCCTTGCTTGTGACAGTCCGCTCCGCGAACGAGATCGCTGCCGATCCGCTGACACGGCGTATCGGACCGATCAGTTGGACAAGCGCCGTCAAATAGTATGGCCCCATATCGTACAGCGGGCCTCCGCCCTGCTCGTAATAAAAATGCGGGGCTGGGTGCCAGTGCTCATGCCCCTTGCTCAACATGAAAGCCGTAGCGGACAAGGGACGGCCAATCTTGCCACTGCGTATCAGTTCAAGGCAGGTTTGAATACCCGCTCCAAGAAAGGTGTCCGGCGCGCAGCCGAGCAGCAGTCCCTTGCTCCGTGCCAGAGCCACAAGGCTCTCGCCCTCATCCACGGTTACGGATAACGGCTTCTCGACATACACATGCTTGCCGGATTCAAGAGCCTGACGACAAACGGCGGCATGAGCCTTGGGCACTGTTAAATTCACAACCAGCTCTATGTCTGAAAGCTGCAGAAGCTCGTCTGGCGTGCATGCGTGCGCAATCCCATACTCCTCCGCCCGCTTCTTCGCCCGATCCAGATCGAGATCAGCCACGGCTATCACTTCTGTTTCTTCAAATGCCTGCAAGTTCTGCAAATAGATCGCGCTGATGTTGCCGCACCCGATGATCCCGATGTTCAGTCGTTTCATGCGTTGCTTCCTCCACGCGCAGCCCAGCTCATCCCGCGCCGCATCAATAGCTGGACTTCGGACATCCGCACGACTTCCGCCACATGCCCGAGCGAGCAATAATAAACCTTGCCCCTGCCATATCGCTTCGTCCATACGACCGGCATGTCTACCTCGCCATTCGGACAATGCGGACCGTCGGCAACAGGAAAGCGCGTCGTCGCGTGCACTTGAACCGCCGGGTCCACATGCATGTAGTACTGCTCAGAAACCACTGTGAAATCGTCCATATCCCGAGTAAGCGGATGGCTCCGGTCGGCAATGTTCACGGTATAGCTTACGCCATCATTGCCCGGATGGGCTACCCATTGCCCGCCTACCATAAATTGATATTCCGTCTCCATCCGGAAAGAGTCGCCCATTCCGCCATGCAAGCCCGCCAAGCCCACTCCGTTTTGAACTGCCTCCAGCAGCGGCTTCAGCTGAGATTGTGCAATTTGTCCTTGCGTCCAGTTGGGGACGATAAGATCGTAGGCATGCAGGTCCTCTTTCTCCAGCACCTCAAGTGTGTCTGATACCTGAACGGCAAAGGAATCGGCCTCCAACAAGCCTGCCAAAATACCCGCTACCTGTTCAGGTTCATGTCCTTCCCAGCCGCCTTGAAAAATCAGTGCGCGTTTCATATGTCTCCCCCTCAGTTGGCTTTTACAATTCCTGCACCTTCACCCAGCGGCGTTCCGCAACGGACAATTCAACTGCATCCAGCACTTGCTGGCACTTAACCCCGTCTTCAAAATTCGGCACCGGCTGACGATTTTCCGAGATCGCCTCCATCAGCTCCACGACCTCGTGAATGAGCGTGTGCTCATAGCCGAGTGTATGGCCTGGCGGCCACCATGCTTCAGCATAAGCATGCGCCGGATCGGTTGCCAGCACACGGCGAAAGCCCTGCACGTCCTCCTCATCCGACGTAAAGTAAACCTCCAGCTCGTTCATTCGCTCAAAGTCAAATCGCAGGCTGCCGAGGCTGCCATTGATTTCAAAGGTATTGGCGCAGCGGCGTCCGGCGGCAAAGCGCGTTGCCTCGAAGCTGCCCAGTGCGCCATTGGCAAAGCGCGCCAGGAACAAGGTGGCATCATCCACCGTTACCTCGCCCTTCTCGCCACCGGCGGCTCCCGCCGCGCTCAAGCCGGACATCGCCGCTGGTTTCGGCCGCTCCTTGACGAAAGTTTCGCTCATGCCGACAACCTCTTCAATGCCGCCGACAAGGAAGTGGGCCATATCGATCAGATGCGCATTCAAATCACCATGCGAGCCGGACCCGGCAACTTCCTTCTGAAGACGCCATACCAACGGAAACTGATCATCTGTCAGCCAGTCTTGCAAAAATTGGGCGCGGAAGTGCCGGATCGTCCCGATGCGTCCTTCGGCGATCAGCTTGCGTGCCAGCTGCACCGCCGGAGCAAACCTGTAATTAAAGCCGACCATATGCTTGATGCCAGCCTGCTGCGCTTCGCGGAGCATCTCCCGAGCGTCCGCCAAAGTCAGGGCGAGCGGCTTCTCGCAGAACACATGTTTGCCCGCGCGAGCCGCTTCAATCGCTATCTCCTTATGCACATTGCTGGGCGCGTTAATGTCAATTAGTCCGACATCCGGATTCGCAATGACCTTGCGCCAGTCGGTCTCACAGGACTGCCAGCCGAACTGCTCTTGGGCTTGCTTGACGCCTGTTTCGTCTCTCCCGCAGATTACCAGCATTTGCGGATGAATGGCCTGCGGGAAAAACATCGACAAATCCTTGTAGGCATGACTGTGCGCTTTCCCCATAAATTTGTAGCCAATCATGCCCACACCAATTTTCTCAACAGCCATGAAGGACGCCTCCTTATTTGTTGAATGAATGTTTGGATGATCTGTAAGCGTTTGCTCGCTGATTTCGAGGTAATTCTCTCACCCGGCCGCAAGCTTGTCAAGGGCAGAAAGGCACAGGAAAAGCAACAAAACGCTAAGCATGCGCACTGAATCGTCTTTCCGATTGCCTCTGCGGGCAAAGGAGCGGATTTTTTCGTCTTTCACCTAGCCGCGGGACGAAACCGCTGTTGCCTCTGTCCCCTCAAGCGCGAACAGGCTCCATAAACCCGTTCCCAACGCAAAAAAAAGAGGTGCGCCTGGCAGCAGGCGCCTCCTCTTCCCATTCATAATTTTATCCGCTACGGAGCGGTTGCGAAAAACTGAATTTCCGGCATCTTTTCCATGGCGGTGCGCATCGCATATTCATTCTCGAACAGGGCTACATATTGACCGTGGCTGTCCTTCACCAACAAGGAATTAATGCGGAATTTCCCGGGGTCAATCCGCTCGCCGACAATCCATCTGGCAAATTGGTAGTTCATGCGGCTCATTTGAATATCCACACCGTATTCGTGCTTCATGCGATAATCGAATACCTCGAACTGCAGCTGGCCCACAACACCGAGAATGATATCCTCGAAGCCCACCGAGGTGAACACCTGAATGGTCCCTTCCTCAGCCAGCTGGTCGAGTCCCTTCTGGTACTGCTTGTGCTTCAGGGCATTCTTCACCGTAACCTTGCTGAACAATTCCGGCGAAAAGGTTGGCAGCTCGTCAAAGCGAAATTCACCCTTGCCCGACAGCGTGTCGCCAATCCGAAAAATGCCGGGGTCGAATAGCCCTACAATATCGCCGGGATAGGCCGATTGCACGATGTCCCGATCCTGCGCAAGAAATTGCTGCGGCTGGGAAAGCTTGATATCCTTGCCAACGCGCACATGGCGGACCGACATCCCGCGGTCGAATTTCCCGGAAACAATCCGCAGGAACGCAATCCGATCACGGTGTGCAGGATTCATATTCGCCTGAATCTTGAACACATAGCCGGAGAAATTGCTGTCCGTTGGCGTCACATCACCCTTGTCGCTTTTTCTCGGAGTGGGAGCGGGAGCCAGCGTCAGGAAGTTTTCCAGGAAGGTCTGAACCCCGAAATTATTGATGGCGCTGCCGAAGAACACTGGTGTGAGCTCTCCCTTCGCCACCTTCTCCATATCGAACGGGTCGCCCGCAACATCGAGCAGCTCCATCTCTTCCCCGAGCTGCTTGAATTGCGACTCGCCCGCCATCTTCATAATCACTTCGTCATCGTAACCGCTGACCGGCCGCAAATCGATCCTGTCATGATCGTCCTCGTCGAACAATTCCACCTGCGTCTTATGCCGGTCATAAATGCCGCAGAGCGAACGACCCATGCCTATCGGCCAATTCATAGGGTGGGAGCGTATGCCAAGCACCTGCTCGATTTCCTCCAGCAGCTCGAACGGATCACGTCCTTCCCGGTCCAGCTTGTTGATGAAGGTGAAGATGGGAATGCCCCGGGCGCTGCACACTTGAAACAGCTTTTTCGTCTGCGCCTCCACGCCTTTGGCCGAATCAATAATCATGACCGCGCTGTCCGCCGCGGTTAAGGTGCGATACGTATCTTCACTGAAATCCTGGTGACCAGGCGTATCCAGAATATTGATGCGATGCCCCTTATAGTCGAACTGCAGCACGCTCGATGTAACAGAGATGCCGCGCTGTTTCTCAATTTCCATCCAGTCGGATGTTGCAAATTTGGCGGCCTTGCGGCTCTTGACCGACCCAGCCTCCCGGATTGCTCCGCCATACAGCAGAAGCTTCTCCGTGAGGGTTGTTTTCCCCGCATCCGGGTGAGAGATAATGGCGAACGTCCGCCGCCTGCTTACCTCTTGGGATAATTCCTGATCCAGCTTCGTTGTCATGCGTGTATTCCTTTCCCTTCTCTCCTGGATGTGCGCCGTTACTCCGAACGGTTGGTGACCCAGACGACGTCGCTTTCGTCCTGGCCGTTCACCGGCCACCATTTGAACCCGTCGCGAGCGAGCAAGCCATGGGCTGCGTCAGGCCCCCAGGAACCGGCTTCATACGTATGAAGCGGCTGCTCGTCATGGCTCCAGGCTTCCGCAATCCGGTCTGTGAACGCCCACGCGTGGGAAACCTCATCCCACCTCGTGAAATAAGTCGAATCCCCGCGAATGGCATCATGGAGCAAGCGTTCATACGCTTCCGGCGTATTCCAGCCCACTTGGCAGCTTTGGCAGAAATCCATTGCCACTGGTACAAGCACGCCGTCTGTTCCCGGCTTCTTCGCGTTGATCTTGATGTAGATGCCTTCCATAGGATTCACCCGGAACACAAGCAGATTCGGTTCAAGCGCATGCTGCTGTGCCTTATGCGTAGCGCTGGGCACACCCTTGAATTCAACCACAATTTCCGTAGACTTCACCGGCATCCGCTTGCCTGTTCGGATATAAAACGGTACGCCTGCCCATCTGTTATTGTCCACCATCACCTTGGCAGCAACGAAAGTCTCAGTTGTGGATGCCGGATTGACCGATTCTTCGTCGCGATAAGCCGGCACGTTCTTGCCTTTCACTGCACCCGAACCGTATTGTCCGCGGATCACATGCTGCGCTACCTCTTCATGGGAACCGTAGAGGCGAAGCGAGCGAAGCACTTTCGCTTTTTCGTCGCGAATATCCTCGGACACATTGCGGCTTGGCGGCTCCATTGCCATCATGGCGATCATTTGCAGCATATGGTTTTGGACCATGTCCCGCAACGCCCCGGAATTATCGTAATATCCGCCCCGATCCTCTACGCCGACCGTCTCGCTTGAAGTAATTTGGATGTTGGCAATATGGTGCCGATTCCACAAGGGCTCGAAGAAGGCGTTGGCGAAGCGAATGACCTCGATATTCTGGATCATCTCCTTGCCCAGATAATGGTCGATGCGGTAAATATCCTTCTCCTCGAACACGTTGCGAATTTCTTCGTTCAAGGCCAGGGCCGACTTTAAATCATACCCGAACGGCTTCTCAATGACAACCCGCTTCCAGCCGTTGCCGGCCAACAGCCCGCCGTCACGCAGATGATGGGCAACTTGTCCGAACAGCTCCGGAGCCAGCGCCAAATAGAACAAGCGGTTTCCCGACAGGCCGAATTCAGCCTCCAGTCCAACCGCTGTCTTCTCCAGCTCGCGAAAGCCCTCGACATCATTCGTATTGAGCGACATATATTCAAAATGCGCGGCAAAGGCCGGCCAATCGCTGTCCTCGTCATTGGGATAGCGGGAGAATTCGGCAATCGACTGCTTCACGTCCTCACGGAATTGGTCGTTCGTCTTCGGACGTCTCGCCAACCCGATGACGGCGAACTTGTCCGAAAGCTTGCCCTCGCGATACAAGCTGTATATAGCCGGGTACAGCTTGCGCTTGGCCAAATCTCCTGTCGCTCCGAATATGAATAGAAGGGTTCCCTCCAGTGGCTTGGTTTGATTCTGTTCCATCAAGACTCAACTTCTTTCTCTATGTATTTAAACCGCATGCATGATAGCAGTTTCCTTCTGTTTGAAGTGTAGCATATCTAAAACCGCCGATTCAACAACCGGCGGTTTTCTTGTTGATGATATTCGGAATTTGCGCCTAGAATTCGCCTGTCAGCATAGGAGTAGCCAGCGCGGCAGTCCACTGTCCCGACTCGGAATGCCGATGGAGGGCGATTTGCAAATTACCTGCGTCACCGCCGGAAACAACGCCCCGACCCAATCCTTCGGCGAAATAGCGGGTAATGATGGACTGTTCGTCCCGGTACTGATCAATCGTCCGGCTGTTGCCAAGCCCTTCAGCGGCTTGCTGCAGATTGCCGGCTTCCATCGCCTCAGTTGTTTGCGCGTGAGCTTTGCCGTCCGCTCGAATCTGCCATTCACTGTCCAGCCAGCCGGATGATGCAAGGACGCGCTCCATCTCCAGCGCCTTGCTCAGCAGCTGACCGGCATCTGCGCCGTACAGCCGAATGAACAGATGCGCTGCTTTCGGCATACTTGTGACGATGATGTCGCTTGCCGTTTCCTCTCCTGCAACTGCGCGCAGCTGCTGCTCAACGCCTTCTGCGCTCTGTCCGTCCTGCAGGGCAACCTTTGTCTCATAGGCCAACGCATAGGTGATTTCGCCCTCCAGCACTTGTTCCGCCAGTACAACCAGCAATTCCGCCCGATCCTGCAAGCTCTCTCCAGCTTTCGCTTGACCTGTCGCATCCTTGACAATGACTGCCGCTATCACAATCGCCAGAGCCGCAACCATCCCTCTGCCATATTTACTCCATACGCCATGCCCATTCATAATCATGATCGCTCCTGTTCATCCGAATCTATCAATCTAGTAAACAGGCTGGCCAGTTTGGAATAGATTTATACCTTACCCCGAAATGCGGTGTTTGGCAAAATCGTCCGATTCCTATTGCGGGGCCCGACTCCGCCCCGCTGGGTTGCGTTTACGAGTCGGCAAGTCCGTGCTTGTAAGCATAAATGGCGGCCTGCGTGCGATCCTCCACACCAAGCTTGGCCAATATGTTGGTCACATGGAACTTGACCGTCTTGATGCCGATGAACAGTTCATCCGCCACATCCTGATTGCTCTTGCCGCTGGCAATCAGCTTCAGCACCTCCATCTCGCGCTCGGTCAGCTCCTCGTGAGGCAGCTTCTCCGGCTTCGGCTGACGGAAACGATTCATAATCTTGGTGGCGACCTGAGATTCCAAGGTCGGCTGACCGTTCACGGCAGCACGGATCGCCTGCGCTATCTCCTGTGCGCGCGAGGTTTTCAGCAAATAACTAAATGCGCCTGCTTCGATGACAGGGTATATTTTCTCGTCATCCAGGAAGCTGGTCAAGACAATGACCTTAATCTGCGGCTCAGCCTGAAGCAGCCGCTTCGTCGTCTCGATTCCGTCCATGCCCTCCATCACGAGATCCATCAGCACCACATCCGGCTTGTACTGCTGGGCCAGCTTGATGCCATCCAGGCCGTTGCTTGCTTCTCCTACCACTTCAATGCCGTCTTCTGTACTGAGCACGGCGGCCAGTCCGATACGCACCATCTCGTGATCATCCACCAGCAGCACTTTGATCGCTTTTTCCGCGTTCATCCGTTCCACCTTCTTCTGCAATCTTCTGCACCAAGGGGACACGTATGTCGATACGCGTGCCTTTGCCGGGCGCAGTAATAATATTCAAATCGCCGCCAATCTCAATGACCCGTTCCTTCATCGAGACGAGACCATAGGACGTATGCTTCTGCTGATCCAGGTCGAAGCCGACTCCATTATCCTTTACGGATAAACGGACGGTTTCGTTTCGCTGGTTCAGCCGCACTTCCAATTTATCCGCTTTGGAATGGCGAAGCGTATTGGAGAGCGCCTCCTGCACGATGCGAAACAAATGATCCTCGATGCCCTTGCTCAACTGGATGGACTCGTCCATGTCGAACGCGATGTCAATTGGCACCTTCGCCTTCAGTTCCAGAAGCAGCTCCTTCAGGCCTTGCGACAGCCGCTTGCCCTCCAGATGCACCGGACGCAGATGCAAAAGGAGAGCGCGCATTTCCGATTGCGCCACCGAGGCCATTTCTTCAATCAGGGACACTTGCCGTTTCGCCTTGTCGAAGTCCTTCTCCAGCGTCCGACCCAAGGCCGTTGCCGTCATCGAAATGGCGAATAGCTGCTGGCTGACGGCGTCATGAAGCTCCCGAGCCAGACGCTGGCGTTCTTCGGTCACAGCAGAAAAGCGAACTTGTTCGGTCAACTGCGCATTGTTGGTAGACAGCCGCTGCAAGGAATCGACCTGCTCTTCCCACTTGCGGGTAATACGGTTGAGCTGCTCGCCCAGGCGGCCGATTTCATCCTCGCCCAAGTCCGGCACGCTCCGCGAAAGGTTCCCCTTCTCAAGCCAAAGCATGGAATCGTGCAGCTGCTCCAGCCTGCGCTTTATCTTGCTGCTGTACCAGAAGCCATAACCGCCGGCCAGAAGGAGTGTAATGCCTATCAGCATGGAGGTATGCTGGATGGCCGAAGCCCAAGAGACGAATGGTTTTAAGTACTGGTAGGTGTACAGCAGATACAGAACGATGCCTAGCAGGACGATGCCCAGGATCATAAATTCACCCATGCTTCGCCAAATCATATTCGTCAGCTTTCGGGTATCCCGACTCATCGCGCATCCCTCCTTCCTACATCACCTTAACATCCACATCTCCTACGATATAGGAGAGGACAAACTTCACTTTGTATTCGCACTGCTCATACTGCGGCGACTTCCAGTATATTTTGTTCATTAATCCGGCTTCGCGTTCATCGCCAATGTTCGTTTGGCCAAAGACAACCGTAGACTGCACAATTACGCCCAAATCCTCCGGAACTATAATATCAATGTCCCCGATCACACCCTGCATGACCATGACTGCCTCATTTTCCTCCAGCAGCGCGAGCGACAAATCGATATGAATTTCGCCTATGACCGACCATACACTCATGCTTCGCAAAATCCACGGATCTTTATTCCATTTCAAGCTTTGCAGGATGTTCTGCTTCTGAACGTAAAACTCGCTCGGTTGGATTTGTCTCGAACGAATATAGAAGAAGCCGAGTGAAATCAAGATGATGGCAAGAATTAGGGAAAAATGGGAGCTAAGCAGCATCACGGCGCTCAGGGCAATGAGCAGATATCCTGACCGTTCTTCGCCATGACGCAGCTTATGCACGCCCAACCACAATATGATCAAGGCGGAAACGGTGAAAAATCCGATCATTTGCCCTAGCAGCAAAAAAGCGCCTGCCACAATCAACACAAGTGCTGTATTTCGTTTTCGATTTTCCACGTCGTCTCCACCTCCTTCTAAGACCAGCAAAAGCCATAAAAGCGGCGGATGCCGCTTTATGGCTTATCCCTTCTAAGAATATCACAGCTGAAAAGAGCTGGAAAGATGATTATTTTACTTCTGTTTCAGACTTTACATCCGCCGCAGCCGTTGGTGCGGTTGCGTCTAGCTTGACGCCCGCTACTCTCTGCTTCAGCTCCTGCAGCTGCACATCTACCTTGGCGCCAAGTTCCGGGCGCAGCGTCCCTTCCTTATAAAGCTCCGCGCGATAAGGCGTGCGGGCCACTTCCGCCTCTGCTTCGAGTTGCATGATTTTCTCCTCGATCCGATGGAATCCGCGCGATGCATGTCCGGATTCGATCGACTGGCTCAGCGAAACCTGGGCGATCTGTTTTTTCGCTTTGGCTACCTGTGCTCGCGAGACAAGCTCGTTGCGCTTGTTCCGCATTTGATAAAACTCATCCTTCATTTCGTGAAGCTGCTTCGTCAGTTCATCTGCGTTCGTCTTGGAGGAGTGATGCATCTCTGCATAATCCGATGCTTTCTTGTCGGCAGCCAGCTTCTCTTCCAATGCCCGCTTGGCCAGCTCGTCGTTGCCTGCCTGCACATGCTCCAGCGCTTGCTGCTCCAGCTGCGCTGCGGCGCGTACAGCCTCATCCAAGCGCTGCTTCAGCTTGCGCTCGTTCGCGATCTGCTTCGCGACGGTCACTTCAGCCTTGGCAATTTCCTCTTCCATATCGCGCAAATATTGATTCAGCATGACAATCGGATCTTCTACTTTGTCCAATACCTCATGAATCGTTGCTTTCGTCATGTCGCCAATCCGTTTGAATACTCCCATTGTTTACACGTCTCCCTTCTCGTATTTGGCCAACTTGGCCCGAAGTTCTTCGATTTCTTTCCACATGGCTTTCTTCTCAATATCCTTCATCATTTCGTCCAAACCCGGCTCTTCCGCAGGAGCGGCATACTGGTTGGAAGCAGGCCGTCCCGACGGGGGATAGTGCCCGTTGTAACCGGAACCGGGGTATGCTGCATTGTGGCCAAAGCCCATGTCGCTCACAGGTTCTTTCGGCACAACCAGACAAGCCAATACGTATAGCAAAATGACAGTCCCTGCCGAAAATACAGCGGTCACTACAGTCACCAGCCGCAGCAATGTCGAATCTACATTCAGCGCTTCAGCAATGCCGCCGCATAGACCGAACAGTTTCTTATCCCGCTGCGACCGATACAACTTCATCATGCTTATCGCTCCCCTTCCTGCAGTTTTTGCTTCAAGCGGGCCAGCTCTTTCTCCAGCAATGCTTGAGTCTGGCTGCCTGCGCGATACAGCGCTTCCCGCCCGGCTTGCCTCAGGTCATGGAGGGACCGGCTTTCCAACTCCAGATCGGAGATCTTCTCCTCCAGACGCTGGAACACGTTGCCGCTCAACCCGCCTCCTGCGGACATTCGTTCATTCATCCGCTGCCGAAGCCGAACCGATTCCAGACGAGCCGCATAATATTGGCGCTTGCCGACCACTTCCTGATAGTCGCTTCGCAGCTGGTGCATCTGCTCCTCAAGCTCCAGCAAGGAATGCTGTGCTTGTTCGTAGAGCTGTCTGAACTGTTCCGCTTTTTCCTCGTTCGCAATTTTGTCCTGCAAGGCCATTCTGGCCACATGCTCTTCGCCAGCTTTCAGCGCGAGCTTGGCCTGCTCGGCCCGCTTCTCCGCCGTTTGCTCCGCGCTGAGTGCCTGCTGCCTCATGGATGCGGCATGCTGGGCGCATTGCTGAATGAGCTTCTCTGTCTCTTGAATATGCTGACGCTGATTGTACAAGAACTCGTCGATCATCCGCACCGGGTCTTGCGATTTTTCCAGCCTGTCATTCAATGTGGCAACTGAGATATCCCGTACACGTTTCATCACACTCATCTATCCTTTTCCTCCCTTAAGGTTTCATCTATTTCGTTTGGACTAGTAGGCTCTACCGCCTTTTCTCAGAATCGAAATGCCGTACCAGATCAATGCGACCGCGATAATCAAGCCCATCAGACCTGCAAATTTGCCCAGCAGGCTGATCAAACCGATAATCAGCAGCACCCATCCGAAGAAGCTCCGGTTGTTCTTGATCCCGATATACCCCAAACCGATTAGCGCTAACGGAATAATCCAGCCCATCAGAGGACCAAGTCCCAAGCCAAAGCGATTCAGTATAATCAGAAGTCCCAATCCGATCAGAATCAATGCCCATATGTTTCTTTTGGAGAGTTCCATTTGTTTCACCGCCTTTAATGTTCTTGTTCGCTTTCCTTGACTTTATTGTAGACGATCCGGCATTTCGTCAAAACGGACCGCCGTCGGTAATTGCGACTGGACCTTGGTCTAGGTTGTCCTCAGACTGCGGACCACTCGCTCCTCAGCCCACTGTGTGACCATGACGGAAGCGCCCAATCTCTCTGTGCCAAGACGGATGTCTATACCGTTCATCCGCGAAAGACATAGGGTATAGTATCCAAAGTGGAAAGGAGGATGTCACATGGGTGCAGCAGCAGGCTACGGTTACACCACTACGGGCACTATCCTCGTGTTGTTCATTCTTCTGGTTATCATTAGCCGTGTATGGCTCGTATAAAAGCCCTACACGATGAAATCCCGGGCAGTCTTGGACTCCCGGGATTGTCTTTTTTACAGCATCATTAAAGATGCGCTCATCTTGCTGCAGGCGCAATCAATCGAAAAATATAAGCCTGCTCGTATGTATACAGCAGTTTGTCGGCGATACATTGATACCAGCTCTTGTCCGGGCTCAGTGCGACAAAGCCGGACGGAATCATTCGTCGTATTTCGACCTGAAAGCCCTCTTTGAAAAATGCGTCTGCGATGGCATCCAGCGAATGCTCCTGCAATGGCAGTGC
Organism: Xylanibacillus composti; assembly: GCF_018403685.1. Lineage (NCBI taxonomy): Bacteria > Bacillati > Bacillota > Bacilli > Caryophanales > Paenibacillaceae > Xylanibacillus > Xylanibacillus composti. Next base: position 63,946 of record NZ_BOVK01000015.1, on the reverse strand, counting down.
CGAATTCTGATTAATGTTCTGCCGGATTAGCGGAAAGCTTGGATTGTTCGGATAATCCGCATAAGTCGCATAGTATACGCCGCCAGGCTTCAAACAAGCCTTCATCTTCCGCGCATGTTCCCCAAGGTCATCCAATAAGTAAAGAACCGCGAGGCTAAATGCCAGATCGAATCGGCTCTCCCACTGATCCGGATCGGAAGTCACTTCGTAGGAGATCGGCAAGCTCCCCTTTCTTTGGTTGGCCACTTCAATGGATTGCCTGGCCAAGTCTGTACCAACCGCCTCCTTGAATGGCCGCTGCTCGTAAAGCAGGCGCAAAAAGCCTCCCTGATTGCAACCGAAATCCAGCACGCTGCATGCCTGCAAATCGGTTTCCGGGATATGTTCAAGAATCCATTTCCAATGCTTCAGGTGCGAGTCCTCCATGCTCTGATCGCCCTCGCGCCACCACACATCGTAATATCGGTCTTGCCTCATCCTTTTCCCCCTTCTAGGATTCGAGTCCCCTCTCTTTGATCCGGCCGGTTTTTCTGGCCGTCGACAACCCTATGCAGCCTAAAACAATCAGACTCCCGCCTGCCACGGCGAGCCAGCCTGGAACCTCCTGCCAAAAGATAAAGCCAAAGAGGGCGTTCATGATCAGCCCCGCATAACTGACAACTTGCACAACCGCCGCATGTTCATGCGTGAAGGCTTTGGTCAGAAACAATTGCCCCAGCAGCGAAACTACACCAATAGCCAAAAGCAAAAGAGCCCCCCTGACATCCGGAACAACGAATTCGTTCCACATAAACGGCACAGCCACAATTGTTGAGGTTGCTACAAAATAAAAAACGATCTCATAAGCGGGATGCGTTCTGCTTAAGTAACGGATGGACAAGCTGGCTGATGCGGCAAACAATGCACCGGATAGTCCCACAAGCGCCACCCAGGAAAAGCTGGAATACTGGAAGGGGTTGATGACGAGCATCGCGCCCGCAAGGATGACCGGCACAAACAGCTTCGCTTTGTCGCTAAGCCTCTCCTTCAGCACAATAGCGGACAACAATACAACAAATACAGGCGACGTCTGAGCCAAAATGCTTGCATCGACGAGAGGCATATATGCCACAGTATAAAAAAAGGCCAGCATATAAAATCCTCCCATTGCGCCTCTGAAGAAGAGCATCGGCACGCCGTTCCTGGAGAAGGAAATTCGACTTCGCTGCATAAAGAACAAAATCAGAATCGTGCCGATCAGCCCTCGAAAAAAAGCGATCTCCGCGGCGGGAATAGTGGCGCTGGCCTCTTTGACAAGCGCATTCATCGCACTGAAGACAAACGTTGAGAGCAGAGCGAACCCAATGCCATTTTTCATCTTTTTCCTCCATGCTACCGGGATTCAGTTTTCTTTCCGCTATTGGGAAGCGGATATCAGAACCTTCGTATAGGGGTGGCGCTCATCCAGCCACAGCTCGTCCGCTGCAAATTCATCCACAATTCGTCCCTGACGCATGACAAGCAGGCGATGGCAGAGCTGAACCACAGCAGCAAGATCATGAGAAATAAACAGAACGGACATGTTCAATTGCCGTTGCAAGACTTGGAGTAAATGCAGAATTTGACATTGGGTCGTGACGTCCAGACTGGAGGTAGGCTCATCGCATATCAGCAGTTGTGGACAGAGGCTAATGCCGCGTGCAATGCAGACTCGCTGTCTTTGTCCCCCGCTCAGCTCGTGCGGATAACTATCCATGTGTTCGGCTGTCAGCCCTACCATACTCAACAGCCGTTCCGCCTTCTCTCTTCTGGACAAGCGCGCTCCGTGAAAAAAAGGAGGTTGGACATGAACATAATTGTCCAACGGCTCGAGCACAGAGCGCCATACCGGCAGACGGTCATTGAGTGAAGCTGTGGAATCCTGAAATACAACTTGAATATGCTGCCGAAGCCGGCGCAGCTCTCGCCGGTTCGTCCGCATTAAGGGCCTTCCTTGGAAGATCACTTCGCCATGGTCCGGAGATTCGAGTGCCAAGAGCAGTCTGACCAAGGTGCTTTTGCCACTGCCGCTTTCACCGACCAGGCCGACGCATTCGCCCGACCTGATCACAAATGACACGCGATCAACTGCAGCCACATCGTTCCTGCCCCTGGCATAACGCTTCGACAGATGACTCACCTTGAGACACTCAGACATACAAGCTCTCCTCCCTGTAAGCGGCGGCAGGGAATACAGCATCCGGTTTGCCTGGCGCCGCAAGCCGCGGAGAAGCAGCCAGCAAATTGCGCGTATAGGGATGCGCTGGTCGGATGAGAAGCTGGGATGCCAAGCCTGACTCGATCATTTCTCCGTTTTTCATCACCGCAACCCGGTCGGCCCTCCGCCAAACATGCCTAAGATCATGGGTAATAAATAATACTGCGCATCCAGTGGCGGATTGGAGCGCCGCAATCAAGTCCATGACCCGCTCTCCCGTCAATACGTCCAGCGCAGTCGTCGGTTCGTCGGCAATTAACAAGGAAGGCCCAGGCATTAAGGCTGCGGCCAATGCTACCCGCTGGCACTGTCCCCCGCTGAGTTGAAACGGGTAGCTCTCATACACGCGCTTCGGGGGGAGGCCGACCTTCTCAAGCCAATCGAAGACACGCGCCTTGGCCTCCTTTTTGCTCAGCCGTTCATGGGTGCGCACCAGTTCCATGAGCTGCGTCCCTATTCTCATAAACGGTGTAAAGCTTCCTTTGTAGTTTTGGAATACCCACCCGATTTCTTGGCCGCGTAAGCGCTTGCGGTCATCAGCATGCCATTCATGCAAGCTCCGGTTATGCAGCCAGATTTGCCCGGAGGAGCGAAGCGACTTGGGCAGCAATCCCCCAATTGCCGCTGCTGTTACGCTTTTTCCGCTGCCGCTTTCACCGACAATCGCCAGCATCTCGCCCTGGCGAATGGAAAATGAAATATTCTGGACAAGCAGCCTGCTCTGATTCTGTTCTGAAACCGCAACCTGCAATTGTTCGACGCGAAGAACCGGCGGCGCTTCCTCGCGAGCTCTCAACCGATTTCTGCCCGCATCCGTATGCGGCAAGCGGCTGTTCTTCTCCTTCGTCTTCTGCATACTGCAATCACCTCACCTTCAAATTTCGTTCACCCTGCTGTTTGCCCGCACATCAAGCAGGTCCCTCAAGCCGTCGCTTGCCATATTGCAAGCCAGGACGACAAATAATATGCATAGTCCGGGATACAGCATTAACTCGGGAGCGGCCTGGAAATACGAGCGTCCGTCATTCAGCATCGCCCCCCACTCCGGAGAAGGAGGCTGTGCACCCAACCCCAGATAGGACAGCGCCGACAGGAGCAAAATGGTTCTTCCGATATCCCCTGCAACCAGAATGGCCAAGGGCGATAAAATGTGCCGAATCAGATGACGCCGTATAATGGTCCAGCCGGAACTCCCGGACACAATCGAAACGAGCACATATTCTTTCTCCCGCTCAGATCGTACAAGCCCTCGAACAATCCGCGCATAAGCAATCCATTTCACACAAGCAATGGCCAGCATGACGTTCAACAGCCCCGGACCTAGAAAACCTGCCACCGCAACAGCAATCAATATCTCGGGCAGAGCTCCCGCGCCATCGGCCATCCGCATTAGCAAAGCATCCAGTCGTCCGCCTTTATAACCGGATATGAAACCGATCGGGACACCGATCGCGGCAACGGCGCCAATCACTGCCACGGAGAGGCCCAGCGTGGTATGGGTGCCTGCCAGCAATCTCGATAGGATGCAGCGGCCCAGATGATCCGTCCCTAAAGGGTAAGTCCAGCTCGGAGGCCGCAAGCGCTCAGACATTTGAATAAGCACCGGATCGTTTGGAGCCAGCCATGTGCCAAATATCGCAAGCACAGAAAACAATCCAAACAGAACCAAGCCCGCCGAGAGCAATGGGGATGACTTCATGGACGACGACCTCCCCGCATTCGGATGCGGGGGTCCAGCACAGCCGCTCCGACATCAGACAGCCAGTTGGCCATAAGAAAACAAACGCCGCAGAACAAAACATATCCTTGAACTACCGGATAATCGCGCAGACGGATCGATTCGATAGCCAGACTCCCCAGCCCCGGCCAACCGAATATGGATTCCGTGACAACCGATCCGGTCAACAATGAACCCAGACTGACCCCGGACACCGCAACAATCGGGAGCAGTGCGGCTCGCATCGCATGGCGCAGCATAATGCGCCATTCGGAAATTCCTCTGGCCCTTGCAGCTTTGATATAATCCCGCGAGAGAGTATCGAGCAATCCGGCTCGCAATAACCGGATGTATTCGGGTGCCATCACAAACCCCAGGGTCAGCGATGGCAAGACAAGATGCCGCAATGTACCGCTTCCCATAGTCGGAAGCCAATTTAATTGATATGCGAACACATAGATCAATAGTAATGCGAGCCAGAAGCTGGGGATGGATGCGCCAAGCAGTGCGATAATCCGACTGGATACATCCGGGGCTTTGTTCTGGTATTTCGCAGCCAATATTCCAAGCGGAAAAGCGATGACCATGAGCACCACCACCGATCCTAGCGTCAAATAAATCGTGGCGGGCAGACGCTCCATCAATATGTCCCAGACTTCCCGGTTGCTTGTCAGCGATTGCCCCCAGTCAAGCTGCACAACTTTTAGCAGCCAGCTTCCGTACTGTTCATAAATAGGACGATTCAATCCCAGCGCCTCGCGGGCCGCCTCTTGTTCAGCTTGCGACAGCGCACCGTCGCTAGCGAGCAAGATGGCCAAGATCGGATCGCCCGGTGCCAGCTTCATCATGACGAATGTGACGACACTCAAGAAAAACAACACGATCACCATTTGGACAAATCGGCCGGACAATTGTGTCAACATGTCACTGCACATCCAGCTTGTTCGTCACTATATAAAATTCCTCGGCTCCCGGCTTCCAATTGGTTACTCGCTGATGAATGCCTACCAAGATGTTTGGATGAATAATATAGGAGTGCGGCATTTCTTCATGGATGATCTCGAGCGCGCTTCGGGTCAACTCATGGCGCTTCGGAACATCCCTCGTATCATTCAACTCGCGAAGGATCGCTTCCAGTTCTTCGAGATGGATATGGGCAGGGTTATAGGAGCCTCCCAATGTATACGCCGAATTTAAAAACGATCCTCCGTCACCGCGAGGCGAAGTCAGATAGCTTGCAGTTGACATATCCCAGTCCGTATTGTCCTTGATGTATACTTCGGGATATTCCACCGATACGATCTCGATCGCAATGCCAACCTTTGCCGCCTCAGATTGGACCAGCAGCGGGATAAGCGGGAGCTCCGGATTAATACCTGTGAACGCAATCAGCTTAAGCTTAAGCGGCTTGCCGTCCTTCTCCCATATACCGGCCGGGCCTTTCGTATAGCCGGCACTTTCCAGCAGCTTCAAGGCTCCGTCTGGATCCAGCTTCTGTGCAGCCTTCTTGCTCCCGAACGGCAGCAATGCATGAAACGGGCCGTTGGCAGGCATCGCGTGGCCGAGCATAATCTCTTCCACGATCGCGTCGCGGTCAATCAGCTTGTCCAACGCCTGTCTCACACGAAGATCCGCCACATGATCGCTGGCTGGATTGTATGTGAAATAATGCGTGCGCAAGCTCGTTACGGACTCAACGTCAAGCTCTTGGTCCTTCTCGATCAAGTCTAGAGATTCGGGGGCAAGATGATACACAATATCTGCTTGTTTGGACTGAAAAGCCAGCGTCCTTACGTTGGCGTCGGCATTGAACTGAATTGTCACTTCTTCCAGTTTGGCCAACTCGTCCCAGTAATGCTCATGACGAATGAGTGTGACCTCTTTGCCGGGGATGAACCCTGTCACTTTGAACGGGCCCGTCCCTACGGGGGCCTTGTTGAAGGCTTCCTTTCCTGACGCCTCTTCGGCTGCGATGCTGATGACGCTTGCTGTTGGATGGACAAGCTCGGTTGGAAACGCGGGATGCGGCTCCGTCGTTCGAAACGTCAGCACCTGACCATTCGCTTCAATGGAAGCAATTTTCAGTGAAGCCGCAAGCGGTCTGCTGTCGGCAATCCCTCTTTCGAACGATGCCTTTGCCGCAGCAGCATCGAGCTTCGTTCCATCTTGAAAGCGGATATTGTCGCGCAGCGTGAACACCCAGGTCAGCGGATCCTTCGCCTCCCACGTGGCAGCCAGCCACGGTGTGACCTGCATATTCTCGTCGAGCCGCACCAGAGTTTCCGCAACGCCGGCACGAACCGATATCCAGCCGTTATGCGGATCGAGCGTATCAACCGGGAGACTGTGAATAATCGTTATGCTTTTGCCTTCGCCTGACTGATCTGGCCCCGTCGTTGCGGCTGCAGGATACTGATTCTGTCCCTCCGCAGCGCATGCTGTCAGGAACAGAACAAATGCCATGCAGACCATGCTGCTCTTTAACCAAAATGTATGACAGCGCTTTCGATTCATTTTATGATTTACTCCTCCTTTCTTCCGCATGCTCTTCAGCTACTGGTATCAGCTGCTTCTTTTACTCCCCTGCGATTTGGACATTCCTATGAGTTGTCTTGAGCACTGCGGCTGCTTGCTCTTCTGCATGGTCTTCTATAAAATCCGGATGGTACCGGCCTGTCCCCTCGCTCGCCAAGAAAGAGAAGAGCTTGTTTCTATATTGCTCGATCAGGCTTCTGGCTTGGGGCATGGGTACTTCAAGCCGAATCGCGACCTCGCACAGCACCTTCAGTTTGTAGTAATCCTCATGCGGTACGCGAGGAATTTGCCAGCAGCCGTCACGGTCCAGAACCACCTGTCTATACGGAACAGCGGAAAAATCATAGTATCTTCCCTGCTCATCCGGTGCAGAAAACGGATCGATTAAAAGCGAGCTGTATCTTACGTACAGCAGGTACTCTTGCATGACCGCATCCATCGATGGAAATTCCTCGATTTGCGCTCTGCTGATGCTCTGTTCGTGAACCGGATAATTATCGTCGTTCAGGAACTTCAACAAGTTGACCGGTTGAATCTCCAGCTTCTGAAGAACCCGTGATACTTCCTTCCACAAATGAACCATGCTCCTCATGACATGGGGCGTTATAGGGCCCTCGGGATACAGCTTGTACATGTACTTTGAGGATTTGGACAATGAAAAAATCTCGTTCAGGGAAAACGTATTCATAAAAAGCGGCGGATGTACATAGGTTGTGATGCTGTGACTTTCAGCTTCAAGCGGAGTATCGACAATTTCACATTGCACACCCAACGTTTGAATGAGCTCGCTTACAGCTATGCATACGGATCGTTCCCTTCTGCCGGAGGCAAGGCGAATTTTGCGTTTGATGCCCTTGACCACCGATGTAAGTGGAGCCCGAGCATTCATGAACTTCGAAGCTGCATAATACGTGGACAAGCTTACCACTTCTATCCTTTGGGCGTGCTCTCCCAGTAAGCTTTGAACCAAAGCGTTGCTGCCGATGCCCGGCGAGAGCAGGATCAGCTGCTTGACCTTTCTCCTCATCTCCCCGGGCCATTCCCCCAGTATTCTGCCGTAATGATCACTGGGCGTGCACAACAAGACGGTGTCCCAATCAGGATCAAGTTCTTGATACCCTTCATAATAGCGATGGATCTTGGCCGAGCCGGATAATTGCTCCTTTCCCGAAACAAGCACATCGCATTGCACGTGGAAATCAGCGTCTGCCAGCAGCTTCCTCACCTGTCGAGCATGTTCCCCTTCCCGATTCAGCAAGCCTATGCGATTGGAAACGCGACTCCAGCTTACAGCCGCATGAATACCGGCCGGACCTGCGCCGATAATTAAGGTATTGCCAAAGATCGCCGGCTTGGATTCATGCCTCACTGAATTGCACCTCTTTCGCGTGGCTTGGCTTGCTTGTAAGAATCGCCGTATCATAGATGCCGTCATGCTTTAATAAAGAAGTCAACTGCCACCCGGTTGCCAAGCCCATTTCGAACGGATAATTGAACAGGGACTTTAATCCGTTTCCATATCGTAAAATAACAATGGCGTTCGAGGGGAGCTCGGTTTTCAGCATCTCCAGCAATTCATATTTCCTCTCCACCAGAGAAGCAATAAAAATATGAGTCGCTTGACGAATGTAGGCCAACCCCTCTTCATATGTCCCGACAAAACGAACCTTATCCTGCATACCTAGTGCGTCCGCAACCTTGGTGCCAAACAATACCGCTTCCTCATCAATATCTACACACAGCACTTCTGCTCCTGTTTCTCGCGATAAGGTCAAAGGAGAAATAGGGAAAGACCCGGAGCCGATAAACAAGATGCGCGAGTTCGGCTGGAGATGGAAATTCGGTATTTCTTGTTTGACTGCCATAGAAAGCATGGACAAATACTCACTCATGCTTTCTTTCTGCTCTAGCAGCTTTTGACTCTGGAACTTCTCCAGATTGCAAAGCGCCTGATTGCTGGTGAAGCGAAGTTGATCTACAAGCTCAACGATTTCCTGGAGATGTCCCCACTGCTCCCAGACGATATGATTGCCATCGCACATAATATAGCGGCAAAGGGCATCCAGTTTGGCTTGTATGAATTCAAAGCACTCCGAACATTGTTTGGCGTAATTGTTTAGCAGCGTGAGCTCGAAATTAAAAGTTTGCAGTGCAAGCATTAACGCATACTTGCCTTTCACTAACCATTCCTCCCTTGTTATTCATTCAATCATTTATTAGTTTGTTGACATCCCTCCTATTTTTTTCTATTCTCTCTCTCAGTATGGCATAAAAGTGATCGTTGAAAAATAGCTCGATATGGTCATAAACCTGCTTGATACATAGAAAAACGGCACTCTCAGCTTGTCTGAAAGTGCCAATTAGATGCGCATGTTTGGATATTCGAATAGGTTTCGATGATTGGTTTCCACCACTGACCGCCTGCTTTTTTCGTAGAAGGTCAAGCCAGTTGTCCTACTGGCACACTTCTCCACCCCCTATTTCTCATTGTTCACCATTATTCCGGACAAGGAGGCATTAGGATTCTCCATCTGACGTCTTTTCGTGTTCTAAGCTTCCTTGCGCTTCGATTCGTTCAGTGCATAAGGATTTATAAACCGTTCTGACTGATATAAATAAGCTGTCTTCAACTTACAGATCATCATGCTCCACCCTGCGGATCGGCATGTAACTGATCGATACACCGATGAGCCCGAGTGCAATCGGTATGGCGATAATAGTGCCCAAACTTTCTCCGTTGTTGCCCGCATAGAGGAGAGTGACGATCAGAATGGAGGAGATGATCGTGGTCGGCACCGATTTTTTGCGAAACCCGAATAACAACGGAATAAGAGCCAGCCCTGCCGATGAAACTGCATTTACGACGAGTTGCAGCGACTGCTTTGCGATGATATCCGCTGTCAGCGGTCCCGGTGCGAGTACCCCTCGTTCATTGACAAAGTGGAAGCCTGCCGAGACCAGTACTGTCGATACGATAATGAACATAAAGGTCAATCCGCATACAATCAGCAATTTGGATAGAAGCAGCTTTTTCCGGTTGATCGGATACATGAATAAGACGGCAATCGTACGGTTCCGGTATTCGTCCACGACGAGTCTGGACAACATAGCGGAAGCATAGATCACGAATGAACTCACACTGGGAATACAGTTCAAAGATATCTTCAGCAGATACAGTGAATGAAGTAATGAAAATAAAAAAAGCTCATCAGGAACGATCTCCGATGAACTATTTATAAAAGTAGTGCCGGTGAAGGGACTTGAACCCCCACTCCCTTGCGGGAAACGGATTTTGAGTCGCACATGTTACTCGGAATATAGCAGAACCTAAGTCAAAGAAGAGGAATCTAAAACCCGCGAAAAGCCTTGTAGAATCAAGGTTTTTCGCGGGTTTTTCCGTTGAATTCAAGCGCCGCAAGGCTTCCCAACAACGTCCCAAAATGAAACCATTTTGGGACGTTGGGAAGAACTCGGAGAGAACGATAACAGAACAGCCCGCTCCCTACCATTGACAATAAAAAATGAAGCCTCAGCTTCGAGGAGGGTAATTGAAATGAGGAAAACAACCGTAATCACGATCGCTAATCAAAAAGGTGGTACTGGCAAAACAACCACCGCCTACAACTTGGCTTATGCTTTAACTAATGAAGGAGAAAAAGTATTGCTGATCGATTTTGACCCCCAAGGGAATCTCACGATGTGCTTTGGCATCGAACAACCAGATAAACTCCCTTACTCCATGTTCAACATCATGAATGCGATGATGACGGACGAGCCGCTTCCGTCGCCCGAAGAATACATTCATACGCAGGGAAACATCGACCTGATTCCAAGCAATATTGAACTGTCTGTTGCCGAAATCAACCTACGGGATGAAATGGGCGGTGAAAAAACATTGGCTTCCTTATTGGAACCAATGAAATCAAGCTACGACTACATCATTATTGATACGAATCCTTCGCTCGGTCTGCTAACCATTAATGCTTTAGCGGCCAGTGATAGTGTACTGATTCCAGTCAATCCGCAGCTTTGGTCGGCTACAGGTTTAACTCAATTACTCAAGATCATTGTAAAAGTCAAAAAACGAATCAACCCGCACATTCGTATTGAAGGCATTTTAATGACGATGTGCGATACCCGAACCAACTTATATAAAGAAGCTTTTCGATTAGTCAAAGTGTATTACCGTGAAACGTTCCGTATTTTCGACATTCAAATTCCACTGTCCGTTAAGGTAGGCGAAGCAAACTTTTATAGTCAAAGCATTATCGAATTTCTCCCCCAATCCAAAGTAGCGATTGCGTATCAAAATCTGGCGAAGGAGTTGATGGTAAATGGCAGCTAAACGTCCTGTACCGAAGCTAGCCAGCATCGACGAGTTGCTGCTACTGTCTGAACAACAGTCAGATATCAGTTCTACTAGCGAAAACGGATTGCAGGTTATTCCCATAAGTAAAATCAGAATTTATCATAACCATCCCTTTCGACTCTATGAGGACGAACGGCTGGCTGATATGGCAAACAGCATTGAAACGAATGGCATCCTTGTTCCGGTCATTGTCCGCCGCATTGAAGTAGATGAGCATGGCTACGAGTTTGAAATGCTGGCTGGTCACAATCGCATGAATGCCGCTCAAATGATCGGATTGGAGCATTTACCCGCTATTGTCAAAGAAAGTTTATCGAACGAAGAAGCATTGATGTATGTCGTAGAAACCAACGTCTTACAGCGCTCGTTCAGCGAAATGCTCCCATCTGAAAAAGCAAAGGTTTTGTCTCTGCGCTATTCCAAAATGTTCTCTCAGGGAAAGCGAAACGACATTATTAGGGAACTTCAGGAGCTGGAAAACCCGCAGTATATCAAGGAAAGTGCAACTTCGACCCTAATAGGGGCGAAGTCACGCAGCGATGAAAAACTTGGTAACGAATATGGCTTATCCAAAAATACAGTAGCTCGATTGCTTCGCATTGACCATTTAACTATTGAACTGAAGCAACGAGTGGATGATGGCGAAATTGGGATTTATCCAGCCGTCAGCTTATCCTACCTGGCTGAGTCTGAACAGGTTTTAGTCGAACAAGCTTTATCGCAAAACGAATTTAAAGTGGACATGAAAAAGGCTGAATTGCTACGAATGCACAGTGGGAAGCTCACTACTGAACAGGCAAACAAAATCTTATCTGGTGAAGCTACTCGCAAACCACGTAGCAAAGTACCAGTGCCATTTAAGCTGAAGCACAAAATATACACCAAATACTTTTCTGCTAACACCAAACCAGCCGAAATTGAAGCGATTATCGACAAAGCTTTGAAATTGTATTTTTCTCAGCAGCCATCTGCATTAAACCATGAAACGGAGGAATAAGCATGCCCAGAATTTTCAAAGATATTTCACATGAGCAATTTTATGAAAGTAACGTGATTCGTGCCAATCGCCAACATGATCCTTATCGCAAAGCTCTGTTTTACCTGCTCGGTCTTACCGATGAAACTCGTCGCCACATTCATGACGTATATGACTACCAAGAAAACAGCATCCGTTTGGAGGGACTTCAAGAAGGTTGGCAAACAGGTACTTCCTCTCGCCTCACCCGCCTAGCCTTCAATCTTTATTCTGGCTATACGGGCGAGGACGAGCAACAAGTTTATCAATACAGCCCTTATTATCTTTTTGATAATGAGCTGATGCCCTTCTTTTTTGAAGCCGTTAAGCTACGGTATTCGGAATACGACCGGTGCTTCGTTCCGAATATGCGGTTTGTTGATGCTCCAGCACTTCAAGTTCAGGAGTATGGCGAGTTAGAGCATTGATAGCAAGAAGCTCCTAAAGCAAATAAGTTCTTTCTCTATTTCTAATAACCTTATAATATTCATCGTTATCTCTTGTATAATCTGAAATCCAACCCTTCCGTTTGAATGCAGTTAAAAGTTGTTCATTTGCTTCGTTTATCTCATATCTAGGTCTGGTACGAGGCTCAAAAATCTTTTGGTACTCTATCAGACCAAGTTCTTTAAGATATCCTTGACAAGTATCCCGATCCATATCCTTCAATGATAAGGCTAGTAAAGTAATTTTTTCATTAAGTTCCAGATCTTCAGTTAAAAGCAGTACTTTTAATAATGAATGACAGATCTTAATTCCCTCAGTAACAATCAATTCGATTTTCCCCTTAGCTAATTCAACTATTATTCGTTGAATCTCAGTATTCCAATTCCGATATGTTGAGAACAACTGAGGGAGATCATCAGGATCAATATTATGGTTTAGGATATAAGCATTAACAGTATCTGAATAATTCCTGTTTAAGATAGTTAGCTTTTCTGTAGTAAATTCAAGAAGTTGAAGTTTAAATTTATCTGCTATATCCCACGAAATGACTTCGAGCATCTCTTCAACTAAGAATGATTCTTGGGTCATTAAATTGACGTAGTCATCAAGGTTTCTTTTGATGTAATAAAAAGTCTGACTAGAGTACTGTTCTCTTATAAAGGATAATGACTCCAAATTCATAGGTACAATTTCTTTATCCACAATAATACGAAACTTTTCATCAGAGATTCCATCAACATTGAAAACATCGTATGGAATATGAAGGGTCGTCAAAATCTCGTTGTACTTTTCATTTGTAAGCTTATTACACACAATTACTTCGTTAAAAAGTTTCTCTAAGTCACCCTCGTAGCTAGTAAAGTTCAATGTTGAGTTATTGTCATCTATAAAGCCTATTAATTCAATAGTTAGCGTTTCATTATGTTCAAAGTAATCAATGATATTTTGCTCTGTGTAACTTACCAATCGTCTGTATATTAGATCCTTCCAAAGATCGCGGTCATCAACTGAACTTATTGACACTATACAAGTCTGTAGATATTGAACATACTGTTTTTTCTGCTCTAGTGGTATCGAATCGTTATTTAGTATTTCTAGTGCAGCACTTTCGTCATCATCAATCTTTTGCCTGCTATTTTCTAAAATAATATGAACATAATCAGATATATGATTATGTATGTACTGAGCTAACGGTGAGTCAGGACGAGAGAGTACTAAAGAATAATTTCTATGGAGGATGTTCTCTTCATTCTCTATAGAATAGAACGATCTTAACATAAGCACCAGATTTTCAAAATTAAGAACGAATAATGACTCACTATAAACTTTCTCTAAAAGTTCAGGATTTGCCTTGTCAATTATAATAAATGAAACATTTAGCTTCTTAAAACGCTCAATTAATCTATCTGACCTAGGTTCGTTTATATCCAAGTAATCAATACTTTCTGAAATATACTGCGTTAGGGAGTTATCAATATTTACAGCTTGAATATCTTGATCGCTTGAATAGTACAGCGTATAAATAGAATATAACCTGATTTGTTTATCGGTCAGACGCCTATCTTGTACAATTAGCTGAAACATAGCGGACCATTCTCTATTCATAGATTTAACAAAGGCTTCTGTTTCTCTTTCTGTATCAAAATAAGCTCCAATAAACTTAAAGTTTTTCGTTTCTCGGAGTTGATTTAAAAATCGATTAAGATATTTCTGATTTTCAACTGTTTGCAATAGATATTCAAACAAGTCAAAATTGAGAGCCTCTTCTTGATCCAAATCGACTTCCCTAAGCCTGGCTGTCACCAACTTTGGATTTTTCAAACGATACGTATATTCTTTGGCCTTTTTATCAGTAATACTACGTAAAAAAGTTTTGTCCACGCGACTAATGCTATTCGCATAAAAATAAGTCATATAATCCTGATAGGATTCATCAATAAATCCGTTCCGAATGAGATACTTTAATAAATCAAAATACTCACTACTTTTTATTTCATGGAAATTAGTTTCTATACCGATCTCGTTCTTCACTGTAATTTTGAAAATGGAGTCAATGTTATCTCTGTTTATTATTTCTTTAAGTTGCTTAGTTTGTGTAAAAACTATATCTCGTTCTATCTTGAACAGTTCTTCTTCTAATTCACTAATCCTGTTATCTCTCCCTATCTCTACTGTTTTCTTTCGAACAGGAAAGACTTCTTTGTACTCTCGTTCATACTCATCTCGTAACTTCCGAGGATTCCCCTGATTTGTTATTCTTGAAGACTTTGCTCTGTAAGCATCTTGCAATTCTTCAATGGAAATCAAATATTCCTTTTTCACGTCTTCTATCTCAATTTTCTTTAGCTCAGCTAATTGTTTAAGTCTTTCTATCTCCTTTTTAGAAAACTCATCTTTTTTAGAAAACAGTGCAAATACCATCCCTTGATTAAGCTGCAAATCACTAAAATCTCTGGGGAACAGATTCTTATATGCTATTATCGCAAGCATTTTGTTCCAATCTTGTTCTGTTGTATTAAGCCTGTCATTGTAAACCACAAATTCATTGTATATATTTTTTAATATTCTCATATCGTCAATGTAAAGTGAGAGCCCCTGTAAGAAATTCTCATCAAACTTGTGATAAATATCCCCATCCTCAAAATGAGATATAAACTGATCGTATGAATTAGAACTATCTACCACGGGTACTATCGGTATAATAAAATCAAAAAACTTTGTTCGATCCTTTGAAATGAAAATATCATCTCTTAACAAATAAAAAAAACGAATTGGAGGTTTATCTTCTTTTTTAAGCTGAATGTTGGCTAAAGTGTTTATCTCTCGAAGACGTTCGAATATCCTATTTGCGTTAAAGCGATCCATATCTTCAAATACAATTACACCTGCTTCCACACTTTCAAAAAGGTATAGAACTTCGTTAAGATACTTGTCAAAATAGGACTCGTCACTCTCTTCAAAAATCTCTATCTCATTTCCCTGTAAGTTAAGTTTTCTGAATACATTGCGATTCATTTGAGTTTTTATCAATTTATAAAGAAGTCTGAACGGTATTAATACACTTATAATTCCACTAACTAATGGAGCGTGTTCATTAATAGTAAATTCTAATATGGTAGCCAACCATGAAGCCGGCAACCCTATAATATAGCTACTCCACTGTTCAAACATAATTATGTGCATTATTGCAATAAAAAACACATGATTAAAGAAGCAATGATTATAATACTTCTATTTTTAACTTTCTGTTTAACTTTAAAGTTTGTCTGTGGAATTTTATCTGATGGTATCTGATGAATAAGCTGGTTTAATATTTTTCCCTCTAATATAGATTCTTTTATCTCCTGCTCATCATCTTCTTCAGAGGTTTTAAAATGTGCTAATGATACATGAACAAATTTCAATTCTTTATGCAAAGCTTTATATGATTCTATAACACTACTTTTTCCAGCACCATAAGAACCGGAAATAGCAACATTAACAACTTCAGGGTTCTCAAAAATATAATTTATTGCATCCCTATATACTTTCAAATCTACTGAGTTAAACGGAGTAAGCTTTTGGAATTTTTGTTTTTTACTCTCCTCCAAATTCGTTACGTCCCCCACTCTTCGTCTATTTTGGATTTTGTCTTTGATTTTATGTATCCAGTGAACCACTTTGTTTTTCTTCAAAAAACTCCCTCCCTATAATCTTGTTGCACCGTTACATTCAGATTGTAAGTAGAGTCACTAATAGTTGTTATTTCGACAGCACACTCTGCTTAAATATGTATATTCCACATTATTCGTTAAAAACCTTTCATAACCTTGATAAATAACAGTGTTTAAGAACTATCCACATCAGTCGTTCAAACTACCCCTTTCCCTTCAAAGAAAGGAGGACAACATGCGACGAACCGAGCATTTACAGAATCTTTATCAAGCTGCTGTGTCTCAAGTCACCGCTAGCAGTCAGGCGTGGTCAGACTTCCTCGCCTTTTCCGCTCAAATCTATAAGTACTCATTCGACAATACCCTGCTCATTTATCTCCAGCGTCCAGATGCAACGATGCTCGCCCCTCTGCCACTTTGGAACCAGTTAGGGCGATATGTACGAAAAGGTGAAAAAAGCATTGCTGTTTGCAATTTCCAAGATGGAGATGTTCACGTACAACATCTGTTCGATACTACGCAAACCTACGGTAAGCCACTTCCTGTCATCTGGAATCTGGACAACATTCCAATTGAGCAACTTGTTGACCAGCTCTACCCTAACGATGTCAATGATTTTTACTCCTGTATCTATGACCAAGCCCATATTGCCATTTCTTCTTACATGGACATGATGCTTGAAGGTTTTGAGCGAGACACGCAACATCACTTTCTCGGTACACTTCCATTAAGCGGTGTTGAAGAACAATTGCATGAGCTACTCATTGTCAGTATCATTTCCATCGTGCTTCGTCGCTGTAATCAGCCCGAAGATCTGGAACCTGATTTTTCGACCATCAGCCACTTTAATACAATTCCACTCATATCCCGGCTTGGTTTCTACATGAACACTATTGCCAGAGAAATTTTGCAGAATATCGCCCGACATGTCAAAATCATCGAAAACGAAAGGAGCAATACACATGACCCGCGAAGTAAAGCTTACCTACAGCGAAACCGATGGCATATCGCATCCCAACTTGAGAATTTCGAATCCCTCAACACCGCCCCAACCACCTTTGGGCAAGTACGGACGGATGGCGCTGAATCATCTCCGCAATCATTACCCACACCTATTTCTGACACTGCACATGCAGGGCGACCTGATGAAGAAAATGAGCGAAATCGAACAGGAAGCCCTGAGCAAGATGGAAGCCCTGACGGAACAGCTTCTCAGGCTCCATCCAATGCCACAGACCGACGATACGCTAGAGAGGACACGTCATTTGAATCAGATCAAGGAAACAGCAGAAGAACTGATCTTGAACGATATCGTGTTCAAACCGAGATAGATTCAATTGAACCGTCCCAGGAGCCGCTGGAGAGCGGTTCTTTTTTTTCGACGGATGCTGACCTTCCCGAAAGCCGCTCTGCTGAAGAAATGCTGGAAATTTTGCTGCAACGAAATCAAGGTGAAGCAACAATTAAATCCCGTATCTATCAATTCGTTACCGAGCATCATCCGGCAAAACCTGCCGATCTTGTACCTGTGCTAAAAAATGTATACGGTATAGGCGGAGCCAGAGGCGGACTGGGCGAGGGGCTACAGGGTTACATGACAAGCGGCAAAGGCATCGAACTGTTGTGGACAGATGCAAACGGCGAGCATGAAGTGACGCTGACCTGGAACAGAGTGGCCTCCATCTTGCTCACCTTGGTGCGGGAAGGACGATACAGCGAAAGGTTTCCCCCTTTTCCACCAGAAGAACCGGAGTGGACGCTGTTCAGTTATGCCGAACAAGTGGAGCAAAGCGATCCATTGAATCAGCATACCGAACAGCTTTCATCATCCGATCACGTTCAAAACAAATGGGAACCCGCATCATCACCCGTTTCAGACCATTCATTACCAAGTGCTGATTCGGTTTCGACTGTTGCTGCTCCCGTCATATCGGTTTCTACTGCAAGCAACTATCGCTTTGATCCCTCCCGCCCGCCTTACGTCTCCGGTCCGAAAAGTAAGTACAAGCACAATGTGGAAGCCATCCAGTTGCTCAAACAGTTGGAGACCGAACAGCGTCAAGCTTCGCCGGAGGAACAACAGATCTTGGCTGGTTATGTCGGCTGGGGTGGCTTGGCCAATGTGTTCCATCCAACCGCATCCGGCTGGGAACAGGAATACACGGAGTTAAAGCAATTACTGGATGAGGATGAATATGCCGCGGCGCGTAGTTCAACCATTACTGCGTTCTATACCGAACAAGCGATTATCCGCCTCATCCACGATACCTTAAAGCGTTTCGGATTAACGGATGGTACCGGACGCAAATTGTTGGATCCCTCCATGGGGACAGGGAATTTCCTTTCTGTCTTGCCGCCTGAATGGGAAAAAGCAGAGCTGCATGGTGTTGAACTGGATTCCCTCACCGGACGACTCGCCCGCCAACTTTACCCCAATGCCAACGTTCGACAGCAAGGATTCGAAACGGTGGATTGGAAGAACACTCGCTTCGATGCGATGTTCAGCAACATTCCATTTCATAATGTTCGTGTGTTTGACAAGCAGTACACCAGCAATTATCTCATTCATGATTACTTTTTTATCAAGTCACTCGACTTGCTGAAGCCGGGTGGTATATTAGCCTACATCGTCAGTAAAGGCACGCTGGACAAGCAAGATTCCAGTGTACGAAAATTGCTGGCACAGCAGTCTGAGCTCATCGGCGCTATACGTCTGCCGAACACCACGTTTCAATCACTTGCCGGTGCTACGGTAACGACCGACATCGTCTTTCTGCAAAAACGAGCGATGCCGATTCGCTTCACTAATGAAGAATGGCCGGAATGGGTAGATGTAGGACAAACATCGGATCATGTGCCGCTAAACCGATACTACTTGTCTCACCCTGAGAAGGTGCTTGGTCGAATGATTTGGGATCAAGGGATGTATGGACCGGAACAAACCACCGCTTGCGTGCCGCTAGAAGATCAGGATTTGATCCCTGCCTTAGAGCAGGCCCTGCATTCTTTGCAAGCTACCTTACCGTCATCCTTATCAACGGAGTTAATCGATACCGTCGAACCCGCACGCCGCGAAGCGCCAATCGATGCTAAGAACTTCACCTATATATTAGAAGGTTCTCAAATTTACTACTGCGAAAACGGTGAATTACTCCTTCAAGATATTCAAGGAAAAAAAGCCGAACGAATTAAGGGTTTGTGTGAAATCAAGATGGCACTGCTGGACGTCATTGACATTCAATCACAAGAAGAAGGATACGGAGATACAGAGCTTGCAACAGCCCAAAGTCGGCTCAATCAGGTTTATGACCAATTTGTCCGGTCCTATGGCGCCATTAACGAGCGAGCCAATACAAGTGCTTTTTCCGATGACGACCAACTTCCCCTTCTACGTTCCATCGAAGATTTCACACCACAAAAAACATGGGTAAAAGCAGCTATTTTCTCTCGCCCGACAATCCGATCGAATCGACTTCCTGATCGAACGGAATCTGCTCTGGAAGCCATGCAAATTTGTCTTAATCAACGACTACGTATTGACTTGCCTTATATCGCTCACCTGTGCAACAAAACAACAGATGAAGTTCGTGAAGAATTGGGTGAACGTATTTATCTAAACCCGCAAAAGTACACAGGAGATATCGATGAGGGATGGGAACTCGATGAAGAATATTTGTCCGGTCCAGTCAAAGACAAATTGGCCTATGCCACGCTTAAAGCCCAAGAACATCCTGATCTTTTTACTCGAAACATAGAAGCGCTGACTCGTGTTCAGCCTGCTCCATTGTTGCCTGGTGACATTGACTTTCGTATTGGCAGCCCGTGGATTCCGATTCGGTATTACCAAGCATTTATGTATGAAACTTTCGGAACATCCAAAGTGCTGCAAAACAGTCAAACCGTCGATGTTAATTATCTGGAATATACGAATACTTGGCGCGTGACCGGAAAATCGCTGGAACGGGGCTCCGTCAATGTCAATCAAACCTATGGTACGCCTCGTGTTAATGCATACGAAATCTTTGAAAATAGTTTGAATCTGCAAAGCGTAACGGTACGAGATCCGGTAAGCTATATGGACGCCAGTGGCAAAGAACAAGTCAAGTATGTCATCAATGCCAAAGAAACGATGATCGCTCGTGCTAAGCAGCAACAAATGCGAGAAGCCTTCGCCTCCTGGCTGTTTCGGGATAAAGAACGGGCGGACACCTTGCTAACGATTTACAATGATAAATTTAATACGATTCGCCCTCGCCACTATGACGGCGAGCATTTGGTATTCCCCGGGATGAGTGGAGAAATGGAACTGCGAAAACATCAAAAAGATGTCACTGCTCGTATCCTCTATTCAGGAACGGCACTGATGGCTCATGAAGTTGGGGCTGGGAAAACCGCCGCCATGATCGCGGCTGGCATGACATTGAAACAAATCGGCGCAACTCAAAAGCCGATGTACTGTGTTCCCAACCACCTGACCGAGCAATGGGCCAATGAGTTTTTGCGTTTTTATCCTGGAGCCAATATTCTCGTTACGACCAAAAAAGATTTCACCCCAGCTAACCGTCAACGCTTTGTATCTCGTATCGCAATGGGGAATTATGATGCCATTATTATCGGGCACAGCCAATTTGAGAAAATCCCCATTTCCCGCGAACGGCAAGAGCGACTGCTGGAGGATGAGATCCGTAATGTCGCTCACATGATTGACCAGATAAAAAAGGAAAAAGGAGATGATTGGAGCGTTAAGCAAATGGTCGTATTTGAAAAAAATCTAAAGTCTCGTCTTGAACGTTTGGCGAACGAAGGGAAAAAGGATGACTTGCTTACCTTCGAGCAACTCGGAGTTGATATGCTGTTTGTCGATGAAGCTCACGCTTATAAGAACTGCTTCACATACACAAAAATGCGCAATGTGGCCGGAATCGGCAAATCGAGTAGCCAGAGAGCGACAGACATGATGCTTAAATGCCAATACCTGCAGGAAATGAACAACGGCAGAGGTATTGTGTTCGCGACAGGTACCCCGATCAGCAACAGTATGTCTGAAATGTATGTGATGCAACGCTACCTTCAACCACATCTATTGCACAAACTCGGTCTTAATTTCTTCGACAACTGGGCCGCAACGTTCGGTGAAGTTGTGACCTCTCTGGAAATGACACCGGAAGGCAGCGGCTACCGAATGAAATCCCGCTTCGCCAAGTTTCATAATCTGCCTGAATTGATGAGCTTGTTTCGACTGATTGCGGACATTCAAACTGCTGATATGCTGAACCTTCCCACGCCAAAGCTAAAGGATGAGAAAGCAACGATCGTCGTCAGTGAATGCTCGCCATATCAGCAGCAAATTATGGATGACTTTGTGGTTCGTGCTGAGAAAATTCGTAATCATGAAGTCGATGCTTCCGAAGACAATATGTTAAAACTCACCCATGAAGCCAAACTGATGGCCATTGATCCGAGATTGCTCGAAGAAGAGGCTCCAACCGATCCGCATTCCAAACTCAATCGTTGTATTGGCAACGTCCTTGACATTTGGCAACACACACAGGAAAACCGGCTTACCCAAGTCATCTTTTGTGACAGCGGCACGCCAAAGCCTGGGCAATTCAATGTATATGATGAAATAAAAGAACAATTGACGATCCAAGGCATACCGGAAGAGGAAATTGCCTTTATTCACGATGCAAAAACAGACGTACAAAGAGAACAGTTATTTGAAAACGTACGCCGCGGCAGCGTTCGTATTCTGATGGGCTCCACCGTAAAAATGGGAACGGGAACCAATGTGCAGGATCGGTTGATTGCGGCTCACCATCTGGATTGCCCTTGGCGTCCGGCTGATATTACCCAGCGGGATGGACGTATTTTGCGGCAAGGAAACCGGAATGAAACGGTTCAAATCTTTCGTTATGTAACGAAAGGAACCTTTGACGCTTACCTGTGGCAAATTCAGGAGCAGAAGCTTCGCTATATCTCCCAAGTCATGACCGGCAAGAGTATTTCTCGTTCCTGTGAGGATGCAGACGAAACCGTACTAACAGCAGCCGAAGTCAAGGCTGTGGCTACCGATAACCCGCTGCTGGCCGAAAAAATGCATATCGATAACGAAGTCGCCCGCTTAAAACTTTTGAAAGCCAACTGGCAAAACGAGCAGACGGTACTCGAAAACAACATTCAAAAAAGCTATCCGGCCATGATTGCGATCTGTGACGAAAAACAAAAAAAGATTCTAGCGGATATGCAGACAGCAGAACAAAACCGCCAGACGTCCTTTTCGATTCAAATCGATGGAAAGACTTATGAAGAACGTCCCGAAGCCGGAGAAATTCTGCTTTTATTAGCAAACATGACTGACGCCAGTCAACCCGCAAGCCAAATGGGTCAGTATTGCGGGTTTCCGCTATTCTTATCTCGTTCCGCTTTTGAATCCGTTCATCTTCAAATCCATGGGGCAGAAACTCATTCCGTCGAACTTGGGGAATCAGCACTGGGAAATATATCGCGGCTAGAGAACCTCATTTCCAAATTTCCAGCGTTGCTCCGCGACATCGAACAAAAGCGAGAAAATACTTTACAACAACTTGCAACTGCCCAGAAAGAGGTCGGTAAACCTTTTGAAGAGGATCAGAAACTGCAACAGCTCGTAGCCAGGCAGTCTGAAATCAATTCCACGTTGGAATTTAAGGAACTTCAGGATCAGGAAACACTTTTGAACGAGGGATCAGAGGAACAATCAGAGCAAAACCATAAGCTAGAGGCAGGACTGGAACATTAATCAATTTCTCAGACTTGCCTCTGTCTATCTTACTGAAACCATCAAAAAACAGGCTTCTATAAGGATTAGCAAGCCTGCCTCTAGCTATATTTATGCGATTTTATTAACTCAAATCGTTTATTTAAACTGCTTGGTTACATCCATCTTCGCATACAGAATTCGGTGGATTTCCACAACTTGAGCCTTCACAATGTAAAAGACCAGGTACTGATCAATCACCATCCGCCTATAGCGAAAGCCCATGACTTCAATCGGATATTCTTCACACATGAAGGGAAATTCCTTCAACGTATTGATTTTATCAATGACCTTGTCATAGTACTTTAAAGCTGTTTCTGGACTATATTCAGACAGGTAATCAATCATATCGCCCAGATCGATTCGAGCAGTGGGAAGCAGCTTGATTTTATAGCTTTTCAAGGAGTTTACTCCTCATTTCAGAGGCTACTTCATCAAAATCATGGCGAACATCCGTCGTCTGGGCTTCCACCGCTGCTTGCTTCAACTTCTCATACACCGTCACATCCAACTGCATCTTTTCATACGCTTCGATGCTCATGACAACCATATCGCCATATCCATTCTTCGTCAGAAATACGGGTTCGGCCGTTTCATGCACCACTTTGGAAATGTCAGCAAAGTTGTTCCTTAAATCCGAGACAGGTCTTATTTGCGGCATGTTTTCACCCCTTCACGCCATTATATCACAATTTTATCATAATCACGCTAAACGTTCAATCTGTTCTTTCCTTCATTATATAGTTTGTCCTAAAGCATCACAACGAAACGGAGGCGTTCAAGTGGCGAAAAACTTACCTTTTAGCAAAGATCAAATTGCTAAAGCTAATCACATTGATTTAATCGAGTTTGCTAAATCCCATGGTTACACACTTAAAAGCGGAGGCCGACGCGCACTTCATGCCAAACAATCCGGTGGGCTTTATTTTTTTCGAGACCGCAATAAGTACCATCACTTCTCAACCGACACAAGCGGAGGCCCCATCGATTTCGTCATGCAATTCATGGGGATGGACTTTAAAGAAGCCGTGGCCTATTTATTAGAAACTTCGATTCCACTGCGTACTCCCTTAACCGTTCCACAAGAACGAGGAGAGCTTATTCTGCCAGCGAAAGCGCCAAATTACCGACGTGTGGCTTGGTATCTTATTCACGCCCGTGGCATTGACCCCGAAATCATCTCACACCTTATGCATGAGAAGAAACTATATCAGCAAGACAAAACCGGAAGTTGTGTTTTTATCGGCTATGATCAAGATGGAAATGCCAAGTACTGTTCTATGAGAGGGACAAATCTAAATAGCTCCTTCAAACAAGATCAAAAATTCTCAGATAAAAGCTATCCTTTTCATATTGTCGGTTACCAAAACAGCACTCGTGTTTATGTATGTGAAAGCCCTATTGATGCAATGAGTCGAGCGACCATCGAAGTTTTTCAAGGGAGAGATTGGAGAGTTGCACATTATATTTCACTGGGTTGTTTATCTGATCAAGCACTCGAACGATTCTTACATTACAATCAAATGTCCGTAATTGTATTCTGCTTAGATAATGATGCCAATGATGTTTACAACGATGGCAACTACACCCCAAATTGGGGGCAAGAAGCTGCCATAAAATTTGCTGGAAAGTACAGGGACTTTAACTATGAAACATTTATTGAAACGCCTAAATCTAAAGATTTCAACGAGGATTTAACTACTCTCCAACTCTCTCTTAAGTGCCGCATGAACGAAACAGATCATGGTTATGAACAATAGTGAATTCATGATTTTGTTTCAAACATTTAGTTATTTATTCTATTCGAATCTAAAAATTGAATTGCAACAGATACTAACGATAAGCATCTCTTGTAAAAATACTCATGGTGTCTTTCATCCTCAATATTTATCTTGGTTGTTTCGTGATGTCGAATCATAAAATCATTACCAATTTTCGTAAGATCTAAAAACTCCTTATCAAAAAGTTCTTTAAAATGAGCATTGTCGTTGCTCATATCGTCGATGATCCTACCTACAGATTTTTTCTTATCCAGAGTAGGAGAGTAATACGTTTTAAGCCTTTCAAAAGCATCCCAAAGTTTTTCAACAGCAATTTTAAGATTTCCATTATTGTAATATCGAGCTGCTTCTTGAAGCAACTCTTTTAGGCCTGCTTCTTGAATCAACATTAGCGCACTATCTTCTATTTGAATGCTAAGTGTATTTTCAACCTTCCCACTTTGCAATTCAAGGGGAACATCATTCAGTTTGAAAATTGTATTAACACCTGCTTCGAAACCAGTATCCTCGTTATACTTTTCGAAAAACTCTATCGCATCAATTACACAATGGGGGGAACTTGAAATCACAAAACTTTTTAAGTTATCAGCTTCCACATATTGACCTTGCTCATTAAAGCATTTCGGTATATAAAATTCTCGGATATCATTCATTACTCCTTCAATAGTTGAACTATTGTAGTTCCAACCATTTTCAGCCGTCATCTGATGAATCTCATTAAACCTTTCAAAATGTTGATAAATTTGATATCTAGTCTTCCTAGGAATTGTAAGTGATAATCGTCTCTCCTTAATCACCTTCCGGTTCCTTTCAGAAAACGGAACAAACTTTATATTCTCGTCTGATTCATAAATTCTCCAGCTATAAACATCTCGTTGAGATATTTTTTTTGCAGGATAAATTTCATATCCATCTTTTTGTAGCAGCTTATTCAGCTCACCAAGGAATTCCTTCCAATAACCTTTTTCATCTCTTACTGCAGGATGAAATATTTCACAAATAAACCTCAAGTACGACTCATCATTTCCGTCTTTTAATTGGAAACGCTCATCTTCGAACACCCAGCAAAAAGGATAATCATCATTGTTAACTGTATGTTGCCAAATATCTTCCTCAGCATTTTGGTAGCGTTTATTCGAACCCGGCATTTCCTTTAAATTATATAGTCTCTTAAGAAATTCGATTTCCTCTAAACGTCCAAAATAATTATATCGCACCCTCTCAGTTTCCCAAAGAACAGTCATATCAAGACCACTTCTAAACAAGTCCAACACGTCACGTTTTGTTATCTCACTTATACGATTCAATTGTTTAATGTCACGCCTTTCTTGCAACGCTTATGAAAAGTCAATGTCTGATTTATTTACTGATACTCGCGGATTGTATGAGCGTAATTGCCATGCATCATTTTCATATACAAAGTGTAGTCCAGTAAAATTAGCGATATTTGAAAAAGGTAGTTCGTCTGAAGATTCAACTTTCTCGAAAAAATAACCGTCTCCTGAAGTCAGGATATATTCACCATTCACAATTCGAAGATATAATTTATCAGGAAGATCATCCCTCGCCCACGTGAAATTAGGGAAGCTAACCCTTTTTCGCATTTGTGATTTTGAAGATTCTTTAAATAGTTCTATCCATGCCCTCGAATTGTCTGAAACATCATGCTCCTCCATTGAAAATTCCAAAAGTGCTTGCCTGATATCGGAAATACTTTTGTTTTTGAAAGCATTAAAAGCGGACAACTCTAAAGCCGCGCTTCTCGAACGCACACCCGCCATATATATATTCACAGCTTCGTTGTTAGGAAGTCCCAATTCAACAAACATGGCAAGTGAAGTGTATAGTTGAACTACATTCTCTTCTATTTCATGATCAAATAGTTGAGAAATTGCATGTATGATCCATGGCAACGTAAAGCCGTAGTAGTCCTTTGATATTTCACCCGCAACTTGTTCAATCGTCATTATTGAAGCGAGTGCATCCCCACTTATCCAAGGACGACGTATATTCTCTAAAACCGTTTGCTTCGGTACAAAGTTCATTAAAATATGTGCTTTTTGATTGCTCCAAATTTCTAGTTCACGAACAATATTTTCTATCATTTGAATGTCGTCATGTTCACCCTCAGAAGATTGAATATATTTCAAGGCCAGATTCCTAAAAAAATCAACATCCTCTAACATCGATTTAGACACTGACAGTGGAACGCTCGAAGAAACTAACTTTTTTCTATCCGTCTTGCTTGGTATTCTGCGCAACAAAGCAGTAGTACGTGCTTTTAAAAGAGCCAGGTATAGTTCTTCATTCTCACTCTTTGCTTGAATTAGTGCTAATGAATTTCTAAAGACATCATCAATCCAGTTTATATCCACATCATCTGTACTAAAATCTTCATGCATTCCAAGAAGCCCATCATCTATATAATCAAAGATAGAGTTTAACCGCTCTGAGGAATGATCATCAATATTTCCTTCTATAAAATCATTCGCTATTGTTTCAACTAGCATTGTGAAATCTGTACCAGTACGCTTTGCGATTCTGCATATTGTCATTAGCGCAGCAAGCAAACCACTACGTACTTTTTCCATTTGTCGATTGTCAAAATAATTCTGGGCAAGCTCTCTATCTTTATTAACATGCCATTGAGATCTTTTTCTATTTGTACTTGTATCAATTGCATAGAGTATTTTTCCTTCAACATCGGAAAAAGCACGTCCTGCTCTTCCACAAATATTCCAGAAGTCTCTATTGCTGATCGCTTCGTCACTATAATATGGAGTTGAAACAATTACGGTTGAAATACCAACATTTACTCCTTGGCCAAGTGTTGAAGAGGCAATGATTAATTTTGGAGGTTTAGAACGCATGAGCCTTTCAATAGCAATACGAACAAGTGTAGGCAGTCGATTATTATGACAAATAACCCCTTTTCTCGCTGCTGTTAAAACAATATCATCATTACCGAGTTCTTCGTTACACACACTTTCAAAAACATTCCATAAAGATTCGTCCCATAGATAATCTTCTGGGTGCTCTCCTAGTGCTAGAAGTACATCCTTAGCCAACCCATTAATGGAATTCGCTCTTGCGGAATAAATCATAACTGTCCCGTTTTGCGCCAATCGAACTGCTGTTGCAGCTACAGCTTCATTCTTATTATTTGGAAAGGGATTCCTTCTGCGTCCGAATCCCAAAGGATCTTTTTGAATAAAATTAGGGTTAAATGGTTCGCCCTCACTCTTCCACTCTAACCTAACTCGATTGCCGTCCCACAGAAGTAAGCCCAGCCGTTCCAAGGCTGGCTTCCATTCTGACTTTGCTACTAAATTCGAGTCGCTTGTGATCCATTGAGCTAGATCTTCTGCGTTTGGTAATACAGCAGATAAAAGTAGCATTCTAACTTGATTTCTAGAAGCAAACTCCTTGATATGCGTAAGGAACATTTCATTTTTAATATGTCTTTCTTCTGCCCCTAACAAGTGGCCTTCATCAACAACAATTAACTTTACTTCTGTTTCCAATCCTGACCCACAGCGAATAAGTGCTTTTGCCTTTTCAGGCGTTGCAATTACGATTTGCGATTCATTGATCAGCTCAAAATCCGTAACATTCGCAGTTGAACCTCCGTATAGCTGCGAAACAGTAATGCCTAGTGGTCCAAATGTTCTGTTTAAACTTTGTTCAATTTCAAAAGCTAAGGAGCGGAACGGTGTAAGATACAAAACCTTTGATAGTATATGAGTAGATAAGGTTTTTAGGATCGCTATCTCTGCTATTCTTGTTTTTCCACCGCTTGTACGCAGATTAATAACAGCACCACTATTATCACCAATAGCAAGTGGCAATGCAGCTGTCTGAGATGGCCATATTTCTGTAACAGGGGATCTAAACTCGCTGAGTAAGCGGATATACTTTTCAGTGATATATTTTGCTGGAAGAAGTGGTGGCAAGATAGACCATAGGGACGCAGCTTGAAAAGTAGAAAAAATAATTCTTAACAGGCGAATAATTAGCCAGTATAGCGTCAAAGCGCTTTCGGAAGAAAGTACTAATATCTTTTCTAAAATATCTTTTATGAGTGAAAAGTTGCCTTGATTTCCTGTGTAAATGAAGTCCATGACGATATAAAAACAGCGTGCTATTTCATGTGATATTACCCAATCATCAAAATCTCGAAGATCTAATTGTTCTGGTGCTTGACTGAATAGAACATTACTTGCAATTTGAAGCATGGATTCAAAATCTTTTTTTATGAAACTAATGATTATTTGTCCTATTGTAAAATCAACGTCAATGTTATGTAGGACAATAAATGCACGGGAGTACTGTTTCGCTGCATATAAAGACATCCCGGCAATCAGTAAATTATAGTTCTTCGTCTCGATCTCATCAGGATTAAACTTAAATGCATCCGATAATATCTTTCCCGCTTTTTCCAGCACTACTAACCCCTCAGCAGTTTCTGTGTCCTCATTTTCTATCAATGAACAACCACAAGAAATCAAAGTGTATGCTATATAGGTTGCTTTTTCTGTAAGTGCCGAATCAAAATTAGGATAATTCTCATGGTTTTCCCTGACTTCCTGTAATATTCGTCGTGCATCGGTCTGAGTTATGAGGTTTTCAATTCTACTTTGTTCTAAATTGCGGAGTAGGGATATTGCGTAATCTGTAGGGATGCTCATTTGTTACCTTCCCTCCAGTTGTACAAATGCTTGTTGAACAATCGCGTCTGGTGATTCAAAATTTAACGATATCATTAGTAAGTTACGGAGTTCACTTGAGGCATGGGTATTTACAACTTTCCGAGCGGTATAATTACCCATCAGAAAGCCAACATAGTCTAATCGCAGTTGATTTGTTAGAAATAATACGGCACAATTCTGAACCTTCTTTGCCAATTCGAAATTACCAGCTTCAAATAAACGCTCTGAGACAAACGTTAATGAAATGGGTAATCCAGCTTTATTTGAACGTACAAGTCCGTCAACTATGTCAACAACGGCTTTCTTATTTGGAACTCCTCTGAATTTTGACTCCCCAACAATAATTCGCACCGGATCAGACTCCACATCAAAAAGCAAAACATCGTCGCCCTTCATTGATTGCT
Source organism: Xylanibacillus composti (assembly GCF_018403685.1). NCBI lineage: Bacteria > Bacillati > Bacillota > Bacilli > Caryophanales > Paenibacillaceae > Xylanibacillus > Xylanibacillus composti. The sequence goes on along the minus strand of NZ_BOVK01000015.1, from coordinate 34,284 downwards.
CTACATTGGGATTGTATCTCAACCTATATATAGGGAGCTCTGCTTCAGTCGTGGAACACAAATACTCTGCCAGAAAAATCTCAGCAAAATTCCCCTTCTGAGTTGTTTTATTTTGAGGATATGGAGAAACAATCATTGGAGCGTCCTTTATCTGTAAGGTTTCTATTAAATCTTTACGGCGCTCTAAAGCCTCGGGACTAATATGGTGATCTTGTAGTGCCAATGTCATATGGTCCAGAAGAACACCTTTACTTCCATTTTCTATTAAGTATCTATGGGGAACACCATTTATAGAGTTTTCATCATTAGATAAAAGCGATTCGGCAAATGGATGATTTTCAGATGGGTGCTCATTTATGATTGACATGACGTCAGCCACCTCCTTGAAACCGCAAAGAAGTTTTTTCCTTGGATAACCCAACAGTTTGTAAAAACTCTTTCGTTCTCACACCTTATAAATTTCGACAGAAAACTGGAAAACCCTTCATCAATATAGTTCTGTAGAGCTGTTTTATATATGGAAAATTGTCCAGGACGTATTAAAACTGATTATTAACGCCGCAGTTTTTGATTGGCAACTACCAAGAATCGCGCTCATTTTACAATTTACAAACAAGGAGATGATTATGAAGATGAAAAATAGCCTTTTTTCTCATCAGATATCTTTCAAGGTTCCCTACTCTCCAAGAGGCCCACCTTTGGGGACTCTTGGGAGTGGTTTAAAGGCAGGAATAGCAAAATGTCATTTTGCGAGAAAACAGCGTGAAAGCAGAGCTTTCACCGACATTTTTTAGTAGTTCCCCCCGACAATCGAATGTCGCTATTAAACTGTATAGCGAAAGGAGATACCATTGGTCAGAAGAGAAAAAACGGAGCAGATCACCGTCAAGCTACCCAAATCCCAGTATGACTCGCTCAAGAAGTACGCCGCTTCCAAACATCTCAGTATGGCGGATGTGGTACGTGCCTTTATTCAAAAGGGAATGTCCATCGAAGCCTATACCCAAGAGATTGACTTCATTACTGCGATCATCCGTCAAGAGATTGGCATTGCCATTAATGGCCTCAGCAACCGACTAGCCGGGCTTGCCAGCAAAGACCTCATCATGTCCGCTGCGGCGTACTATTCCACGATTGCGATTATTGCCGACCTCATCGATGCGCACCGTTACACCACCTTTCGAGAAATCGAACGGAAAGCTCGTCAATTGGCTGTCGAGTACACCAAGATGAAACTGAACGATGCCGAAAAGCTGTTCCTTTCCGGCGATGCCTTCGATCAAAATCTGGAACGACTGCGGGGAGGCCATACCGATGTCGGCGCTGATTTATAAGCAGCGCTTTTTTCATCCGAATCATCCGAAAACGGCTGTCAGCAACTATGTGCACATTGGTTATATCGCCACCCGTCCCGGTGCGGTTAAACATCCAAACAAGAGCCACGGGTTGTTTGGAAAAATGAAGCCCGGGGCGCTCAAAGCCTTTGATTCTTGGCAAGAAGTCGCCCGGATCGCCCGACAAATCTCTCGGGAAGGCAAAAATATGTACCGCAGTGTCATTTCATTTCAAACCGAAACCGCGCTTGAGCTCGGCTTAACGGATTTCTCCGATTGGCAACATTATATCGAACAGCATATCGCCACCCTCTCCACCCAAAACCAGATCAAGATTGAAAACTTATGCTGGGCCGCTGCCTTCCATAATGAGCGCGACCATCCGCATCTCCACGTCGTGTTTTGGGACAAGTCGCAATCCGTTATTAAGAACTTCACACACCCGGAAATCCCAAATCGTATTCGCAAGCAGCTAATCAAAGACACTTTCGCTTATAAAATCAAAGAATTTTGTGCACTGCGAGACGAGGCCAAATCCGGCATCACGAAAGTAACCGACCGCATTGTTGACGATTTTGAAGCTTACCTGAAACAGTTGAATCCCAAAGCGTTCCGAGCTACCCAACGTCGTTTTGAACACGAAGACGGAGACTCTCTGCTTCGTTTCCCTAAACACCATCTCATCGAATCGTCTTCCGTTAAACACTTGGCGAGCCGGCTGTTTGAACTGCGCCGCCACCTTCCTCCAACGGGCAGGCTGGCTTATCAATTACTGCCGCAGGAATCCAAAATGTATCTCGACGAGTTGGTACAAGAACTGCTTCATGACAATCGTTATCTGGCGGAACTGGTCAACGATTACGTGCAGGCCAAGCTGGAGCTAGCCCGCCTCTATACGTCCGACCCAGATCGTTTGGAGAAACAACACGGCAACTACCAAGCGGAGGCCGAAAAGCGGATGGCAAACCGTATCCTTTCCACACTACGCACCATGATCAAAATGGAGAAGGAATCGGCTATTGCCATTCGGCAAGCAGATCGCCATCAAGCCTTGGCGGAACAGCTATTGTTGGAACTGCTGACCATGATGGAGGGTCTTGCGATGCGTACCCAAATGGATGTTGATGACAAAATCAGCGTAATGGGCGGGGAGCTATCCAAGCAAGCGAAGAAAGAATGGCTACTACGGCACAAAGATCGTGGCATGGAAAGATAGTTCGTTCTCTTTTGTTTTGTGGAAAACCTGTAGACAACATGTGTATAAGCAAAAAAATCTGTGGATTATTCAAAGCGAAAGGAGCCATTCAATGTTATTTACGGAAGGAAAACTTCGTCCCTTTGAACAACTCATGCGCCAGCCCCCAAACCGTTCGTCTTCAACCGAAAAAAAACAAAAGAAACCGTCTCAGCCCTTCTCGAAACCACGTCCGAAGGTGACAAAAAAGGAGAAAGCCGATGGAAATCACTGATCGGTTGCTGGAAGTGCTTCGTTACCAGTTGAGAAAAGAAGGGCTATCCGTCAAACAACCTAACCCCGATGAAGCGCTGATTATCTCGAGGGACGAAAAGCCGCTTGCCTATGTGCAAGATGACGGCTTCGTGTTATATCCAGCCGGGGACTATCAGGAATCTTCCAAACGCATTGCCCCTCTGGTCAGTCAAGTATGGGAGATGGAACGTGCTTATCAAGAAGCACCTGCTATGGGTATCGATTCGGTCAGCGAATATCGCAAACTGCTTGATTACAACGGGTATGTTCTGGCAACCCGTTACGATGGTGAGGGAGAGTTCACCTTTGTCAATTGGCAATACACCTATAACAAGAGCGCGGTGTCCCTTGGACATTACTTTCACAAAAATGCCTACTCTGAAGCCAAGGAAGATTTTCTGTTTCGCAGCGGGCTTGCCGAGGACGTTACGTCTTTTCGTCTCGATGAATTGTCGGTTATTCGGGAAGCACTCCTTTTTCGAGGTATTCAAGACGCGGAATTAAGTTCTGAAGACCGGGTGAATCTGGATAGGGTGCTGCACCGGATTGACGCACTTCTGCTCCCTATTGACAAACTTTTGCTGGAAGCCGAAGCAGAAGCGGATCGAGAACGCTAATGACCGCTTTACAGACTGTCTGAAAGGTGGGAAACCCGATGAAAAGCAAAAGTGAGTTTTACAAAGCCTATTTTTCCGCGCTTGCCGAGCAAGGTATCGAAGTTCGCCGCTCCACTTCCGCCGATTATTTGGCTGATATGTACATGAAGGATCAGCTCGTCGCCTTCTATACTCGCATGGATAGTATTGAAAAAAATCCTTTTGTTACCGTACCCGACCGGCTGATGGGTGCTATTCAGGACTTGGCACGGAAAACGGCGTTGCAGCTTGGCATCTGCACCGAGAAGCCTTATACAGAAAAAGACGCTAAAATTGCGAACGGCGTTTATAAATTAAGTGAGTATGGGGATGTCGTGCTGGCTTGTAAGCATCATCCGCTATTCGAGTACGTATTCTCAACCTACCGCTTGTCGCCGGATAACGGCGCACCCGTACAGCGCCAATATTTTTACAACAAAGAAGAAGCGCTAGAAAACTTTGCGTGCCGCAGCGGATTGGTGGATGAAAGAAAAATATTCAACGAAGCTGAATTGTTGCTCATTCATGATGAAATGGTTAAATATCTCATTACTCCAAATGACAAAACGGTCAGCAGTTTGAACAGGTGCAGATCCTAATCGATAAGTTGGAAGACTTGGTGCCTGCGTTAAAAGATCGAGACATTCATCTGGACTATGATCAAGAATTTATTCATGATTACGACGGCAACCCGGAAGCATTGGAAGTTGCCGAAGAACGGTAAAGGAGGTCGCCCACGTGTCTAGGCCGGAAAGCTCCATCTGGGGCAACATTCTAACCTGTTTTGAAATCGGCTTGCATGTCTACGGCATTTTTGCCGAGAAAAATAGCGGCATCGCTCTGGATGCCAATTACGCCAAAGAAGTACTCAGCGAAAAAGCGTTGCAAGCCGGAGAAGTACATGGCGAACATGTTTATTACGATGACGTTAAAAGCGCCATTCCCGCTTACGAATTACTGAAGCAAGGTGCGATTACCGACCCCGAATTTAAGAAATACTGCGGAAGTACAGAGCAGCTTGCCGAAGAAGGTAAGTTTTTCGCGCCAGAATACTTTGGCGAATTTTCTGCTCCGAGTACAACGCCTTTGGGCACGGTCACGGATAGTCAGTTTTTTCATAACGGTCTATATCTGCTGGAAAGCGGTGGGAAATGGCATTTGGCCGTGAACCAAATCATAGCCAAGCAGTGTTTATCTGACTTTGCCCACCAGTTAGCTGCCGGACATGACGATTACCTCTATTACCCGCTAGATGCTTGTGCTGTTCCGATCTATGAATTGTCTGCGTCCCACCCCGCTGTTGCAGAACAACTTGTGAGTGACGATAGTCTGGCGCATACGTTATGCGAGGATTATCCGGTGTACGTGGCGATTCACAACCTGCATACCGAAGAATGGGGCCATATCCATGATAGCGCTGCACCCAAATCGCTTTTTCTGCAAATTCAATTGGATCAGGCCGTAACTGGAGAAGAACCAAACCATCGACATGTGCAGGTTACCTACGAGACGGACAAATTAGCCGCTCCTTTTCAGGTCAGAGAGCCTGACGATTTTTTTGAGCCGAGCGGAGAACTGGAACTGTGAAGACGAAACAAAAAAGTTGGCTTGCTTGCCTCATCATTGTGCTGGGAGGCGTAGGCAATCTCTTTATTAGCACCGCCCATCATTTCCTGTTGTCCGGGGAGACTTCCCGTCTTGCCCTTCCATCCCTTGCCGCTTGTCTCGACAGTCTGCTTACCCATCGAGCACATCTTCTCCTGTTTGTCTGTCTGCAAAGCATTGTCCTGGTGCTGGCCGTACTTTTCTTCGTCATGAACAGCCAGCCTTATCAAAGCAAGTTGCGGCAGGTTGCTCCCGGTATCGAAACGCCGGTCCCTACCGGACAGCATCAGCACGGATCGGCACGCTGGCTACGGGAAGACGAATGGCCCCGCACCTTTGACCACTATTCACTTGATCTCCGCCATCCCTTTATCCGGCATCTGATTCATACAGGCTACGACGATCTGCAATTCTTAAAATCATCTGAACAGGAGGTTGTGGAAGATGAAACTGTTTCATCCGAAGACAATTCCAAAGCTTGATTCGCCGTTACATCTAAACGCTGGCGGCATTGTACTGGGTCTGGATCAGCAGCGTGGGAAGGAACAACTCTTTTATGTAGGCGATGATGTTCATACCCTCTGCATTGGTGCTACACGCAGCGGCAAGTCTCGCTCTGTCGTCCTGCAATCCATTGGGTTGTTGGCGCTGGCCGGTGAATCGCTGGTCATCTCCGATCCGAAGGCGGAGTTATTCCATTACAGCGCTCCCCTTCTGGAAAAGCTGGGCTATGAGGTACTCGCGCTGGATTTCCGCCACCCGGAAAAGAGCCATCATTATAACCTGCTCCAGCCGGTGATTGACGCCACGCTGAGAGGGGATCAGGAGCAAGCCGAAATGCTGGCCTGGGATATGACGAATGTGCTGGTCGGCAAAGCGCAGGGGGAAAAAATTTGGACAAACGGCGAGATGTCCGTCATTGCCGCCTCTATCTTAAGCGTGATTTGGGACAACATCAAGCGACCGGAATATCAGAACATGACCAACGTGTACTGGTTTTTGGCCGAGATGAACAAGCAAACCGGAAACAAAACGCCGATGCAGGAGTACATCAAGCGCTTGCCGCAGCAGCATCCTGCCCGGGCGCTGCTCAGTATTTCCGACATTGCGCCTTCACGCACCAAAGGCAGCTTCTTCACCTCGGCACTCACGACGCTGAGATTGTTTACTTCCAAATCCATCTATGCGATTACCCATAAAAGCGACTTTTCTTTAGCCGATCTTGGCGAGAAGAAACAGGCGCTTTTTATTATTTTGCCGGACGAAAAGACGACGTTTTATCCGGTTGCGTCTCTGATGATTTCCCAGCTATATGAGCTGCAAACAGCAGAGGCCGATAATCGCGGCGGACGGCTTAAACGGCGCGTCAACTTTCTGCTCGACGAATTTGGAAACTTTACGCCGATTGCCGACTTTACAAACAAATTGACGGTCGGCGGCGGGCGCGGGATGCGCTTCAACCTGTTTGTGCAGAGTTTCGAGCAGCTTAAGGAAAAATACGACGATCATGTGGCCAATACGATTAAATCGAATTGCCAGACATGGATTTACTTGCAGGCCGACGATTTGGAGACGTTGCGTGAAGTCAGTGAGAAGCTCGGAACCTACACCACTTCCAGCTATCAATTGTCCGCCTCCCACGGGAAGTACACAACGCCAAGCACATCCCATAGTCTCAATCTGCTGGAGCGCAAGCTGTTGACCGTGGATGAGGTGCGCCGCATTTCCCGCCCCTATCAACTCGTCCTCTCCCGCAGTCATCCTGCGATGATGTTCGCTCCCGATTTAAGCACCTGGGCTTTCAATCGCATGATGGGCTTGGGTGACAAGGAACATAATCGCCAAGTTCGGGAAGAACGAGAAAAGCGGAGGCCCATTCGAACCGACACCCGAGAGGAGGTGAAGCTGTGGAACATTTGGGTGTACTACCAGAAGGACATTGCAAGGCAACTGGCCGAACAGCAACGTGCGGCAGCCGCGCAAAACCAATTTCCACCTTATTCTTCAGAAGAGTAAAAGCTTTGATTCGTTATTCTTTGTCAGCAGCCTGCTGTAGCTTAGGTTTTCTTTTCTCAGCGTCTTCCGTTTACGCAAATAGCATTCAAGATAGCAAGCTGGCGACAGGGACGGAAAAACTGATCGGTGACGTCACCACTTGGCTGATGATATTGGCCCCCGTTGTTACCGGTCTGCTCATTATTTATTTCTTTATTCGCCGTTCCGCCGCCGATGAAATGGACACCAAAAAGTGGAACAACCGCATTATTGTAGCGGTTGTTTCTTGTATCGGGGCGGTGCTTGGTTCAGCCTTGCTCAACGTCATCATCGGTTACTACAAGTAAGACAAGCCTGCTGAGGCATCGGCAGGCTGTTTTTTCTATCCTAAAAAATCAGGAGGCTATCTTATCATGAAACAATGGCTGCAAAAAAAATACTTTCGTGCGGTAATGAACGTGAAGCAGGCGATTAGCAATCGCCGCGGGGAAGGCTTTGTGGATACGGCGGTCAAAATCCTTATGGCCGTTGTCATTGGAGCACTGGTACTGGCTGGCCTGTACCTGCTGTTTGGCGAAACTATTCTGCCGACACTGAGGCAGCGAATCCAAGAAATGTTCAACTACAGGGGGTAAACCTGCCTTGAGCGGAAGCGGTGTCCGCACCGCTTCCCGGAAAGGAGGAATCAGTGGACAAAATTTTATTGTTGCTCATTGTCGCCATTCTAAATGGCGCGCTCATCTACATGGATACGTTGTTGAAAGACATCATCCCCATCTCTCTTTATGCAGAGCGTTACATGACGCTTTCCACCGGCGTGGATCTTGCCGAAAGTTTGTATGACATCCTGTTCGGTTTTGGAGTCGCGCTCATGATCTTGAAGTTTTTGAAAAAGGGATTTGAAATTTATGTCCTCTGGACAGACGGCGATCCGGATGAGGAGCCGCTATTATTGCTTACCAACTTTTTTCGGGCCATGGCAGTTGCCATTTGCTTCCCGACCATCTACACCTGGCTCGGTCAGATCGTAGAGGACTTAACAGACCGATTGTTGGCTGTCATTGGCCAGTCCACCGACTATAACTGGCAGTTCTGGGTGGACAGTATCAGTTCCATGGGACTGGTGACCGCCATTTTCGGTCTCATCTTTGTTGTCTGTTTCTTTATTCTTTATTTCCAATTCCTCATGCGCGGACTGGAGATGTTTATTTTGCGGGTAGGTATCCCGTTAGCCTGCGCAGGATTGCTGGATAATGACCGGGGCATCTTTCGTGCTTATGCGCAGAAGTTTATGCAATCGATGCTGGCGGTTGTCATTCAAATTGCGCTTGCTAAACTGGGCGTTGGCCTGATGCTGCAAGACCACATCTTTTGGGGCATGGCCTGTATGGTGCTAGCGATTCGGACACCTCGCTTTTTATCTGACTTCTTGATTACGACTGGCGGAGGCGGCGGTGTCGTGAACAACGTCTACCATAGCGTGAAGCTGGTTGGTATGGCCCGAAAGCTCATAAAGGCCGGGTGAGGAAAATGGTAACGCTAGAGGAACTAGCTCAGGCGGTCATCGTGCTTATTCGCCTGGGCTGCATCTTTCGCTTCATCTATTGCATGGTACGCCTGTCAGGAGCCGACGAAGAAGCGACCAAGTACAAAAAGCGTGCCCGCAATGTCGTGTTGTTTTATATACTCGCAGAAAGCATCTGGCAAGTAAAAGACATTATCCAGTATTACTATCAGTAACTGAAGAGTTTTCTCTCTCCCCTTTGCAAGGGAAAGCGAGACCTGTATCCACGACCTCGCCTGCGGCATTAAATGGCCCAATGCGCTTGCCAACCCCAGATTCTCAGGCCTAACACCTTGAAATTAGCAGATGGAAATCGGATGACTCCTCTTTACTGAACATCTCTCGAAGATGAACATCAACGGGAACGTTTATAAAACCTAGTTTATGCGCCAGTCCAACGCTAGCATCCGTATGAGCATTTCTGATACAAATTCGATCAAAACCTTTACGCTGTGCATAGTCGTTTAACCATTCGACCACTCTTGTTCCAATCCCCATTCGCTCTGGTGCCAAAGCAATTCTGTCAATGATCAGACTTTGATAAATCGAAGCTACATGGCAATAAAGCTCCGAGCGTAAAACCATACTGACTTTCCCTTCAGCCGAGTCGACTTCGACTTTCCCTAATGCTCGTCCTCCATAAGGATTTTGAACCTCCACCTTATCTAAAGTTAGCTCTTCCAATAAATAACGCAAATCTTCAAAATCAACAGCGGGTAATTGAAAAGCTCTTGTCTCCGATTCTCTGCCTTTCATTTTCATCCCTCCTGAAAATGTCCTGTCATTCATCCAACGTAATAAATGGTTCGCTTAAAGGTTCAACTTCTCTGCTCGTTTCATTTCTCCTGCTTGCGAACCCATATTAAAAAACAACACAACTTGTAAAGGAGGAGAAGACAATGTTGTTGGAAGAACAGTCCTTGTACATTCCCCTTGGTGTCAAGCCTGAAGCGGAGTGGTTCCCCGGCTTTGGTCAGCGTCAGCTTGGTCTATCTGCTGTAGGCTCACTTGCCGCTGTAGGTATCGCTCTATTCCTTTGGCTGATGGGTGGCAGCGTCCCGCTGGCGATGGTTGTCTTTCTGATCGGCGTGTCCGCCTCCGTAATGATGACGACCAAGGACCGGCACAATTTATCCGTACTGGACCAGATCACGTTTATGATTCGTTTTGCAAAATCGCAGAAGTTCTACCCTTATCGCAGTTTGAGTAATTGGACGATGACGGAGCGCGGGCCATGATGGACGCAGAGCCCGCCCTCTTGGTAAAGGGCTTGTTGTTTACCTTGTTCCTCATGATCGCGAGTTCTCACGACATTCGCACACGTGAGATTCCCAATTGGTTGCCGCTCGCATTAGTTGGTTCAGGCTTGCTCCAACTTCATCTGGTGTCGGCTCTCCTCGGCCTGCTTGCCGCCAGCTTGCCTTATTTGCTGGCCGCCGTTATCACAGGCGGAAAGATCGGTGGCGGTGACATCAAGCTGATGGCTGCCTGCGGCTTTGTCTTGGGACCTGTCGGCGGTATCCTGCAAAGTATTGTTGGGTTAACGCTCGTTTTGCTGTTCGCCATTGGGATTGCTTTTCGTAGCGGACTTAAAAGCGCCAAACAGACCGCCTTACCGCTAGTTCCTTTTCTCGCGGCAGGCGGTTTGCTCACGTTTACATTACTTCATTTGTTATGAAAGAAGGAGGTTACTCACATTTATGAATTGGATAAAAAACCGTACCGTGTTGGGGGCAAGCTGCATTATCCTCTCCCTCGTCCTTTGCCTCGGCATTGCACCGCTGCTGAACCGGAGCGCCAGTGAACAAGTCGCCATTGTACGCATTGTCCAAGATGTGGCTAGGGGAGAGGCCATTGCCACAACCCACGTAGAAAATGCCAATGTCGGAGCCTACAACTTGCCCGCTGACGTACTGAAATCAAGTGATGATGTAGTGGGGCAGTATGCCACTGTTGACCTGAAAGCTGGCGACTATGTGCTCCCCTCCAAGCTGTCGACAGTTCCCCTCGACGCTTATCTGACCCGTCTGGACGGACAGAAACAGGCCCTGTCTGTTACGATCAAAAGCCTCGCGGCAGGACTGTCAGGTAAGCTGCAGCCTGGTGATATTGTCAGCTTGATCGCAGCCGACTACGGCGATCTTCGTACGACCGCGCTGCCCCCGGAGTTACAGTATGTTGAAGTATTGTCGGTAACGACTAGCAGCGGTCTGGATGCCCAATCCACAACAAACGACCAAAAAGACGAGAACGAAAAGGAACTGCCTTCCACGCTTACACTGCTCGTTCAGCCACAGCAAGCCGTTTTATTGACCGATATCGAAAACAAAGGAAAGCTCCATGCTGCACTGGTATATCGGGGAGATGCGGCAACTGCGCAACGATTCCTTGATCAACAAGATGCCTATTTCACTTCCAAGGAGAAACCGGAGGAAGCTGCGCATGAATAACAAACCGCTGATTGTCATGTGGGGCAGTCCGTTTAGCGGCAAAACGATTGCCACCGTCAAGCTGGCTCAAGCCCTTGCCGCTCGCCGTAAAAATGTACTCGTCATTTTTAGCGATGCCCTCTGCCCTTCCGTTGCCTCGATCGTACCTCAGCAGGTAAGTGAGCAACAATCACTTGGCGAACTGCTCAGTCTGCCCGCACTTGCCCAAGAAGACCTGCTTCGCTATTCTCTCGCATTAAAAGGATCACCCCATCTCGCATTTCTGGGCTACAAAAAAGGCGATCATTTATTTTCCTATGCCGACTACAGCCGTGAACGAGCCGTTGACTTATTGACACTGGCCAGACATACCGCCGATGTCGTGCTGGTGGATTGCGCCAGCTATGTGTCCGCCTACTTGCTCTCTACCGTGGCGCTGGAATTGGCCGATACGGTGTTCCGGTTTCATACCTGCGACCTGAAAAGCATGATGTTTTACGCTTCCTATTTGCCGCTGTTGTCCGATGCCCGGTTTAAACACGCGGAAACGATTCCGATTCTGTCCAATGTCAAACCCGGACAAGACAGTCGGACGTACAGCCAAGTTGTCGGAGGTATCCGCTTCCTCCTGCCACACGTCGCTGAGCTGGAACAGCAAGCCCTCGAAGCAAGATTAATGGACTCGCTTCCGTCCGGCAAGGATGCCACTGCCTATCAGGAAGGCATCTCCCACATGATGGGGTTGATCGTCTCCGAGGACACGCAGAAGCCACATCAGCGATCCGTATCGGCTGCGAACAAGGCATCTATCGTACGTTGGTTCAAAGGGCAGCTTTGGAGCTGGCGAGGTGGTCGAAAATGAACCAAACCGCACTTTATTTCTCCAGCCAATCCAAGCCCTTTAACGAAGTACTGAAGGAGGTACAAGCCTACCTTTCTAGCAAATACGCGACGTTGCTTAGCAGGCATCCGGCAGAGCAAAAACAGCAGATAATCGCGTACATTAGTCAATACTTGACCGATCATCGTCTGCATGTCTCTAGTCTTTCCTTGGATGAACTGATCGACCGGCTGTACGCAGAAATGGTGGAGTATTCGTTTTTGACCCGCTACTTGTTTGCAAGTGACGTGGAAGAGATCAACATTAACGGCTATAACGACGTGAAAATCAGCTACACGAACGGCTCTATCCTGCCTGCCGATGAACAGTTCTCTTCCCCCGAACATGCGGTCAATGTGATTCGGCGTTTACTCCACCAGTCCGGCATGATTCTGGATTACTCGCAACCGATTGTGCGCGGCCACCTTGCTAACAATATCCGCATTACCGTATTCGGCGCACCTGTGACGGATAAGGACAAGGGGATTGCCGCTTCCATTCGGATCGTCAATCCGCTAAAGCTGGCGCGGGAGGATTTTATCCGTAGCGGCACAGCAACCGGTGAGATGCTGGACTTTCTCAGCCAATGTTTGCGATACGGCCTTTCGATCTGTGTGACCGGAGCGACGGGCAGCGGCAAAACGACGCTAATGAGTTGGCTTCTGTCCACCATTCCTTTCGACAAACGTATTTTCACGATTGAAAACGGGACGCGCGAGTTTGACCTCGTGATGACAGACGAAACAGGGAACGTCCTGAATAATGTGGTGCATACCGTGACTCGTTCCAGTGAAGATGCGCGTCAAAACATTGATCAGGAAAAATTACTTGAGTTTGCACTCACAGCCAACCCTGATGTGATCTGTGTTGGAGAAATGAAATCCGCCGAGGCGTTTGCCGCTCAGGAAGCGGCTCGTACCGGTCATACGGTGATCACTACGACCCACGCCAATTCATGCCTTGCTACCTATTATCGGATGGTCACGCTTTGTACGCAAAAGTATGAAATGAATGACAGAACGCTTTTCAATTTGGTCACCGAAGCGTTCCCGATTGTCCTTTTTGTCAAAAAGCTGGAGGATAATGTTCGACGCATCATGGAGATCACGGAATGCCGCATTCAACTGGATGGAACGCGTGAAGTGGTTCCTTTGTATCGATTCGCAGTCCGATCCACTCGGGAAGTCGGCGGACAGATTCGCATTGAAGGCGACTATGAAAAAGTGAACGACATCTCTCCCGGATTACAGAAACGTCTATTGGAAAACGGTCTCCCCTTGTCCCTGCTGCAACGATTACAAAAAGGGGGCGATAGCACATGATAGTTTTGCTCCTGCTTGCCTTTGTCGGCTTATCCGCAGGAAGCCTGCTGCTGCTCCGATTGTCCCCTCTGCTGCTGATCGAAGCGTGGATAGAACGCTTGCAGCGAGGGCAAACGCGCAATCCGTCGATAGCTGAGCAAATGCGCCGCATCCAGCGCCCAAAGAAGCTGAAAGGATGGCGGGCCACAATTGCCGAAGTGACCGCTATTTTACAGCAATCGGGTCATGAGCAACGCATAGGCTTTCTTTTTACTCTTTCCCTGCTGCTGGCAATAGGCGGTGCGCTGCTTGCTTTAATGCTGAATAATGTTTGGCTTCTGCCGGTCTTTGCAGGCGGGCTGGCGATGTCTCCTTTTTGGCTCGTGCTGTTTAGTGCAACGTTTTATAAAAAACGGTTGCATGCCGAATTGGAAACCGCATTGTCCGTTATTACAACATCGTATCTGCGCAGCGAAAATATCCTATCGGCAGTGGAGGAGAATTTGCCCTATTTGAATCCGCCCGTATCCGATGTGTTTCAGGCGTTTTTGGCTGAATCCAAACTCATTCATACGAATTTGCCTCTGGCACTCACCGAGCTGCGAGGCCGCATCCATAACAGCGTATTTCAGGAATGGTGCGACGCATTGATGGCTTGTCAGGAGGATCGTACATTGAAAACGACACTGATGCCCATTGTCGCCAAGCTATCGGATATGCGCGTCGTTTCGGCTGAACTGGATTCGGCGTTATATGAGCCGCTAAAAGAGTTTTTGACGATGGCGCTCCTGCTGATTGGCAATATCCCGTTGCTATACTTTTTGAATCGGGACTGGTATCGCGCCTTGACGCAAACGACGCCGGGCCACATGGTGCTGGCGTTATGTGGGCTAGCTATACTGATTTCTTTGGGTGCGGTCATTCGATTGACACGCCCGCTTGATTATCGAAGATAGGAGGATACCTTTATGAACAACAAAGACGTCGCTGCCTTGCTGGGAGAGTTGATTGAAGCGGATGAGAATGAATGTGCCCGTTTGGAAAAACTGCTTGCTCGGTACGGCGTGGTCAGCCTTTTCCAACGGTTAGATGAGGGAATGCCCTTATCAACGGAAAGCTTGGAGAAGCTTCGAGCGCTTCAATTGTTGATTGATCGCATGTCACAAAGGGATGATACCGAACTCGGGGAGGAAAACGATTATGGGTTACCTCCACACGAATGAGAAGTATTTTTCTGATTTTGTCCAATCTATTCACAAATTGACTCGCATCCCGCTAGACAAGCTGGAGGAATACGGCAAGGTAAACAACCTGATAAACGTGCTGGAACATCCTCGTGTTTTGGAACCGACTGTTGCGCAATTTCAAAAGATCGAACAGCTCAATGCATTCCTTCGGGCCTATCGCGTAGTCAAGTGGGAGGAAGAAAACGCCAGACAGTGTATTCGCTCGCCACAACAAGCAGGCGACTATTTTTCTACGCTGCTCGAAGGCGTTCGGGACCGGGAACGGTTCATGGTTGCCTTCTTGAATAACAGTAATCGCATCATCGAGACCCGAACGATTTCGGAAGGAAGCATCGACCAAGCGCCTGTTTACCCCCGTGATATCTTGAAGCCCGCATTGAATTGCGACTGCTCCTCTTTAATATTTGCCCATAATCATCCAGGCGGCACGCTCTCCCCTTCTCCTGAAGACGTACAGTTAACACGACGGATGGTTGATATTTTCAACCCATTAAACATCCAAGTACTTGATCACATCATCATTGCAGGCAACGGCTACCTGTCCATGGCTGAAATGGGCAAATTGCCGAGCGTTGCAGAAAGGACTGCCAACTACGAGTCCATCTCCCTTCCAGTGATGGAACAAAGCGACTATCCATACGAAACACTGCATTCGTCAGACGAAATCGATGACGAATGGGAACGGTAAAGGAGGTGTCACCTGATTTATGACGGGACTTCTTTTTGGTTTCGGTTTGTCTTTTGCAGCCGGTGCCTATTTTTTGTTGGCTGATCTAATGCATGTCTCCACCCGTGCCAGCACAAGAGCGATTCTGGAGGTAGCCAAAACTGGTAACGGGAAACCATCCTCCCTGCACGTGCTGCTCTTTCGTCTCTCCGCCTTGCTGGCAGAACGCTTGCCACTCAGCGACTATTACAAACGTAAGACGGCGGCTACGCTCCGTTCCGCGGGCATCTCCCTCACACCCGAAGTGTTTCTCTCGCAAGCGATTGTAAAAGCAGGTCTAATCTTGGGTGCAGGAATGGCGCTGCTTCCCTTGCTGCCTCTGCTTTCTCCCCTATTGATTTTTTTGGCAATCGCTCTCTTTTTTAAGGACTATCGCTCTGCCGACGAAGTGGTGCGAAAAAAGCGAGAACAAATTGAAACGGAGCTCCCCCGTTTTGTCGCAACCGTAGCCCAAGAATTGAAGGCATCCCGCGATGTCCTGCGGATACTGGAGACGTATGCCAGCCATGCCGGAGAGAGTTTGCAGCATGAACTTCAAATGACGATTGCCGATATGAAAAGCGGCAATTTGGAAACCGCGCTGCTCCGACTAGAAACCCGAATCGGCAGCCCCATGCTCTCTGACATGGTGCGCGGCTTGCTGGCCGTCTTGCGCGGCGACCAAGGCGTTGTCTATTTTGAGATGTTGGCTCACGATTTCAAACTGGCCGAGATCCAGAAGCTCAAGCGGATTGCAATGAAACGCCCCGGCAAAATCCGCAAATATTCCTTCCTCATGCTTGCCTGTTACATCCTTACCTACATGGTCATTATCGGCATGGAGATCATGAAGGCGATCGGCAAGTTGTTCTAGTCCATTTAAGAAAGGAGGCTTTCTATGCTGAATCGAGCGATCTGCTCCCGGCGAGGCGAAGGCTATGTCGATGTCGCCGTCATTGTGCTGGCGGCCATGCTCTGCGTCGGACTTGCCATTCAAGTCTTTCCGGTGTTCATGGCCCAGCAAAAGCTGAATACGTTCGCGAATGAACTGGTGAGGGAAGCAGAGATTTCCGGCAGAGTCGGCTCGGAAACTACACAGCGGGCCAATGAATTGCAGGAACAAACCGGGCTGCACCCCACCATTTCGTGGAGCAAAACAGGCCAAATTCAAATCAATGAGGAAGTGTCGGTCTCGCTGCACATGACGGTAGATATCGGTTTATTCGGAGGCTTTGGCTCGTTTCCCATCGAGCTTTCTGCTTCTGCTAAAGGAAAGTCCGAGGTGTATTGGAAATGATGCGACTTTGGAAAAACCGTTCTGGCAGCGGGTATCCACTTGCGATAACGATCGTACTGGCTATTCTGCTGCTGTCCTGCTGCATCTTTGAATACTTTCGGCTGTCTATTATTGCAGCCGAAGTACGGGACGCCACACAAAGCGCCATCATAGCCGTGGCGACAGAGAACTATAGCTTGGTCTACAATGGCTTGCGCCAAAGTTATTCGGGAGGGTATACCCGCTCCAGCAATCAGTGGCAAGAATCATGGACGACAGGTGACATCTACAACCGCATCAGCCGGGATTTAGGACTCGTTCAGGAAGAGAGCAGCTATGTAAGGAAGTCCTCAGAGCACATCGAATATAGCATTTCCCAACTAAAAGTAAATGTCATCAATACACCGTTTGCTCCCACGTCCCCCTATTCCATGCAACAGTTTACCGCTGAAGCTCAGATCCACCTCACCGTGCCACTATCATTTGGCTGGGGGCATCTGCCTCCCATGCAAGCAAACCTGACGGTTCAGGCCGTGTATCGACCACGTTTCTGAAAGTCCAAAAATCATACGTAACGAACAAGATCACCGTTTTAATTGGAATTTACAGATTTATACAGTATAATAGGGATAACCATTCCTTTTTCTATTCATTCAAATGAAAAGGAGTTGATTCATCTTGAAACGCAAAATATGGGTATGGACGGGCTGCATCATTCTTTTAGGAGCAATGGGTTTATGGGCGTTCAACAATGATGGCGGCGGTAAATCTGCCAAGGTTGAAACCAACCAGAACGTTTCTCCATCTCCCAATCCTTCTGCCGCTGTTACGATACCGGATGTTACACCCGATCCATCTTCTGACGCTCAACTTTCTAATTCTAAACCTATCACGGTTCCCGACGTTCCCGAAGTAACACAAGATGCGGGTTCAAGCATTTCGGAATCGCCTGTGCTTCAACCGGAGAAAGAAGTTAAGGAAGTCGAAGTACCTCTTACCGAACCGGTTCCGACACCAAAACCGACAGAGCCGCCAAAGCCTAAGCCCGTAGAAACGGAGCAACCACAGGCTCCTGATACTCCTCCGACTTATGAGGAGAAAGAAACCCAGCCGAACAAGCCGCAAAATGAGCCGAATGCGGGCGACAAAAATAGCAGTGGCAAAGTCTTTGTTCCAGGTTTCGGTTGGGTCGAAGACTCTGGTGAAAATCAAGGCAGTCAAAGCAGTTCAGATGGAGATTGGAATAAGCAAGTAGGTACGATGGATTAAAATATTACATTGAGCTGAGGTACAGGTAATCGCCTGTACCTTTTTGCTTTGGGAGGAGATCAGAATGAAACGTTTCCTCATTTCAGTACTTTCTTTATTCATAATTGTGTCTTCCGTTAGTTCCTCAATCTATGCAAACGGTGACGGGAATATTGATAATGGCGGAGGAGACATGGGATCGGGAACATCGCAAAATAAATGGACCCCCGGTTATGACGGAGTAAGAATAACGATAGTTCGAGAAATAGATGAAAAGCCTGTCTCAAACCCTTTAGATTATACAAACAAAACACCTTCCTCCGGTTTAATTCATTTTGGGAAAGTCAGCAAACTCCAATATCGTAGCGGCACACTTCTTACGGTAAAGGTGGGAGGCTACGCTTATAAAATCCCCGCAACCCCAATGCCACGCATTATCAGCTCTGGTGATACCATAACCAACATTGAGGTCATCAAAAGATATTTCACGTCCGAAGGTGCAGTCAAAATGGTGGCCAACGATACCGGCATGGATTACGATACGTTGACCAACGGAAATTATAAGCTACTGCTGGAGCCCATTGCCTATCTTACCTTTCAGGCGGATTCATGGCGATGACGGCTCATGAAGCGGCTTTATACGATCAAATCCTTAGTGGGGGTCTACGTTCCAAAATGGTGAGCCTCACCCATCAAAATCTGCCTTTGTCCATGTTTCTGGAAAATCCCGATCTTGATTTCCCCGCGTGGAGCGGCTCACGTAGCAGCAGGGTAAGCAACGACCAAATTATCACTTCCCTGGGACTTGGCATTGTCCGTTTTAACGGTGCGCCACCTACACCCCCGCCACCAAGTCAAACAAGCGTGCAGTATCGCACCAATACCGAAGTTATTACATCCGCACGTCTCTCCACTTCCGCCCCGATCACTCCAGAGTCCCCGGCCAGCGTTACTTTCCATATCATGGGCAGCAGCTACACCGTCAGTAATATTGTTATTCCAGAGGGAGACAGTCAACTGGTTTGGGTTAAATGGCGCACACCAAGCCAACCCCAGACGATTTCCATTCAGGTAAGCTCCTCAAAGGGCTCATTAAGCGCTTCTCCCATCACCGCCTCCATTGTCGATCTTAATCAGAATATACCTCCCGATCCGAAGGCAACGGACCGAAATGATAGCTTTCAAGAGCCCTCTATCCTTAGCTATACAGCCAAAACCACCGCTTCCTGGGGCATATGGTCTGCTCGCTGGCACGCCTATTGGGTTTGGATTCCAAAGTGGCAATGGATTAGCGCCGGACCGGATAGCGGTTATTGGGTGGACTTTGGGCACTGGGAAGATCAAGGATGGTGGGATTACACCTGGACAGGCTATAACGCCTCGCTTTCGGCCACACAATCCGTTACTCCTGATACCAAGTCTCCTAATACAGCTTCCGACCGCATCAAATCCGGATACGGCATTGAAATGGATGTATCTACTGCCGTGTCTTCTAATGCGCCCAGCAGCCACATGACTGGAGCGCAAAATGCCGTATCTTATTTCCCCGAATTTAACTATCAAACGTATTGGCGACTGCATGACCTGAAAACGAATGGATTGAACGCCAACCTCTGGTTAATGCCGAATGTCTTCTCCACCTACCAAAGTCGGGTACACTTCACGCCCATCTGGTACCCCGATGGTCCCTATACCCCGATTACGCGTGTATTGGATGCTTGGACACCAGACGGGATGCTCACGTTACAACTTCAAAGTTCAATCACAATATCTGATAACTTGTTCTCCGATTGGCATATCGCGCCACTAAAATAATGAAAGGATGGTGCTGCTTCCATGCTGCTGCCGATCCTCATCCTGCTCTTCTGCCTCATAGGCGGAGGAGCAGTTCTATTTTTCCTCCGAACCAGCAAGCGACGATCGCAAGCGACGAGTGATGCGGCTGATCAAACGGCGCAACAATTCGTCAACGTTCAAGATATTCAAGGACATTTCCTGTTTACATTGGACGGCTGGGTACTGTCTTACCTTCGCCTCTTTCCAATCAGCCTTGACCTGTTAAGCCTCGCAGAAAAGCGGCTTCTTATCCGAAAGCTAACCGCCGAGCTTTCTTCTATTCGATTCCCCTTTAAATTTCTGGCTGTCAGCCGACCGGTCGATATTTCCCCCTTAATTACCGATCTTTCCTCCTTGCTCCCCTCCGCCGATGCTACACAAAAAGAACTGCTGCGACAAGAATTGATGGAGATGAACACGTTGTCTCTATCCGGTGAAGTGGTTGAGCGGCAATTTTATTTGACGCTCTGGCAACGACAAGAACAGGGCGATGAACGCAACTTATTGGACAAGGCTAAACGACTTGTCCAGCATTTTGAAGATGCCGGAGTGCAGGCTCAACTTCTTAAGCAGCAAGAGATTGTTCGACTATGCAATTTGGTGAACAATCCGGCTTACAGTCACCTCGATCAAGATGACCCAGAGGAAGCCATCCCATTTTTATTTTTCAGGGAGGGATAACGCATGGACCCATCAACGGCTAAGTTACTAGCGCAACTTGCCGCCAAATTGGCTGCTGACGAAGAAGCGCGCAAACGTCTCCTCCTTCTAATCGCCGTTCCTATTGTCGCGCTTTTGCTTCTCGTCGCCATGATTTTACAACTGTTAACTTCACCGATTGAATCCCTCAAAATCTGGCTCACTCCCAATGAAGCTCCAATTGTTGAAGATTTACGCTCCGATTACGGATACACGCAATTGTTGCAAGCAGATGAAGAGGGTTACAAGGAAAGCAATGGCCAGCAATACGAAGGTGTCGTATTCCAGGACGGCGGCCGAGAAGTCGTGTACTTTAACCAACTAGATATCCGATGGGCAGACAAGCCTTACGGCCCAAACGATACGATTGGTGTTGCAGGTTGTGGCCCGACTTCTCTTTCCATTGTGGTCTCCACGCTAACCGGTCAAACGGTTGATCCGGTCACCATGTCCAAGTGGGCCTATGACAATGGCTATTTGGCAGAAGGCACCGGCAGCTACCACAGCTTGATTCCAGACGGAGCCAAACATTTTGGTTTACAGGTAACTGGTGCGACCGTTAAGGATAAGCAGACCATCGTCGATGCTCTGGGTGCCGGTAAGCTCGTTATCGCCATTATGGCCAAAGGGCATTTCACTTCATCCGGCCATTTCATTGTTCTGCGCGGCGTTACGGAAGATGGGCACATTTTAGTCGCTGACCCGGCTAGCAAGAAAAGGAGCGAGCAGTCTTGGGATTTCAATATCATCCTAACTGAAGCCCGACAAAACGCTGGGGCGGGCGGACCGTTTTGGATCATTTCATGAAAGGAGTTGGCACTTCTTATGTCACGCAATGCTAACGTATCCTCTAATGCATCTCTGTTGAACGCCATTACACCAATGGGCCTTGGTTTTTCACGTGCGGGCCTTACCGTCGGAGAAGAGGCAGCTAAAATGTATGGCGTCATCCAATACCCGCAAAAAGTGGACATTGGCTGGCTCTCCCCTCTCACCAATCTGCCTGCTACGATGGTCGCCATCGGTTTTCAGCCGATTGACAACAGCGCCTTAATCAATGCTATTTCCAAGTCCATTACCCAAAACCGCAGTCTGGCCGACAGCGCCAAAGACCCGCTTACCCGCCAGCGGGCAGAAAAAGCGGCAGCGGACGGCGAGCAAATCATGCTGCAAATTGACCAAAACGGCGAAACGGTAGGACTCATGAACATGGTCGTCATGCCGTTTGCCCATGAAGAAACGCTATTCAACCGAGCTTGTCGCCGCGTTGAAAACACATTCAGCATGATGCGCTGTAAAATTCGCACGCTTGCTCATCTTCAGAAAGAAAGCTACACCCATTTGTCGCCTTTATATCCTGCTCAGGAGCCAATCGAAAATGTATTGAACAAAATCATGCCGATGAGTACCTTCGTGGGTGGTTTTCCGTTTGCCAGCAGTGGCTTCAATGATGGAACCGGCTATTACCTAGCCAAGGACGCCAGCGGCGGACTGATTATTGTTGATCTATGGCGGCGCGGCGGGGATCGAACGAATTCCAACATCGTGGTGATGGGCATAGCCGGTGTGGGCAAATCGACGGCGGTTAAACATATTGCGCTTAGCGAGTACATGAAAGGAACCAAAATCATTTTCGTGGACCCCGAATCCGAGTACAAAGAGCTAACTCTGCGCTTAAACGGCGATTGGATCAATGCCGGCGGCGGCGCAGGCGGAAAGATCAATCCGTTGCAAATTCGCCCAGCTCCTCGTGACGATGATGACGAGGAGCATCCGCTCTATAAGGATGAAGGAAACGGCATGTCGGATATGGCCTTGCATCTCAAAAATTTGGAGATATTTTTTAATCTTTACATCCCTGACCTTACAATGATGCAAAAAGCCGTTCTCAAGCAATGTTTAATCGAGCTATATCATCAATTTCAAATCACATGGACCACCGACATCACTAAACTGAATTCCGTGGACTTTCCAACGTTTTCTGATCTCCACAACCTTATCTCTGCCAAGGAACAAGCGACACAGGATGACATCTATAAAGAATTATCCCTGCTGTTGCACGATATTGCACACGGCGGGGATTCTTTTTTATGGAATAGCCACAGCACCATTCAAACCCGCAGCCGCTGCATTTGTCTGGATACGCATTCGCTTCAAAATACGTCCGATAACATCAAGAGAACGCAATACTTCAATTTGCTATCCTGGTGCTGGGAGCAGATGTCGCAGGATCGGAATGAACGGGTACTGCTAATCTGTGATGAATCCTATCTCATGATCGACCCGAACGTTCCGCAAAGTCTAGTTTTTCTTCGGAACGTCGAGAAGCGAGCACGGAAATATGAAGCGAGTTTGGCCATTATCTCTCACAGCGTCGTGGATTTTCTGGCTCCTGAAGTGAAGATGTACGGTCAAGCGCTGCTCGATATTCCTTGCATCAAAATCCTGATGGGAACCGATGGACAAAACCTCAAAGAAACTCGGGAACTGTACAACTTAACTGAAGCTGAAGAGGAGCTTCTCGCCAGTAAAAAGCGCGAACACGCTCTGCTTATGATCGGCTCCAAACGAATGCACGTTCACTTCGAGATTCCCGAGTACAAGTTTGCTTATATGGGAGCCGCAGGAGGACGATGAATGATGAATAAAAAGAAGCAACTCATCGAGCTTTTCATTTATATTGTCATCGTAATTGTAGGATCAATCCTATTGTTTATGAAAGAAGGATGACCATGATTCTGTATCTGACCAGCAATACGAATGTGAATTTACTGGATCAATTAGAGACGGAGCAAGAATTGCCGGTAAAAAAGCTGACCGGACAATTCTCGCTTCTATCCTTTGTGGTGAAAGACATGCGGCATTTTAGTCACGTTCGATACGTAACGATTGATCGGAAAGCCGTAATGGAATCTGATGAGGAAATGCTTCAAGCTCTGTTATCGTTTCAAACGATGTATGAAATTCGAATCATTGTCATTGCCGAAGGGCTGCCGGAGAGTAGCCCTTTTCTTCAACAACTGATCCGGGCTGGAATCACGAATGTAGTAACTTCAAAAAGTATTGAGACGATGTTATTAGAAATACAAGATTGTTTTTCGGAGCAAGGGATGCAGCGTTATACTCATTCTGTTTCCTTTGAACCAGTAGAGGCAACGTCGGAAACAAATCAACCTGATGAAGAGAAATATATTTTTGACTGTAAGAACATTCGAATTGCCATAGCTGGTAGCGATCGACGGGTAGGCGTTACGACAACGGCAATGAATTTAGTTTTTTGGATTCAAGCCCATGGAGGGAATGCCTGTTATTTAGAAGCCAATACGAGCAAGCATTTGGCTCACATTATCCATCTGTTCGAGCCGGAGAAATCGGGGAACTCTTATGTAATTGAGGGGGCTAATTTTTATTTAACCCCTGAGTTTGATCGCGATTATAACTTTATTGTGACGGATTGTGGAGTTTTGGGTGATCCTAGGGTACAAGAATCCTTTATACAAGCAGATATTCGTATACTTTGCGGCTCGGCTATGCCTTACGAATTGCCGATGTTTTATCGGGCTATAGAGCGATGCAAAGACCTGCCTGTACATGTAATAGGATTATTTGTACCTGAAAGTTTACACTCCTACTTGCTTCAAATGATAAGAAACGACATTCTTTTCGGAGATAACTCTCACGACCTATTTGATTCTGTAGTAAACAGTCGGATATATAGACTATTTTTGAAAGAATATACGTTGCGTTATTCAAAATCAGATTGATACAAATATGAGTATTAGTATTTTCAAAAAAGCATGCTTGGAAAGTTCCTTGAATCGTGGAGGAAGATGTCAGAATGGACTGCCATCTTCCTTTTCAATCTTTACTACTTTTCCATGCAGTATAAGCGATTGTAAAAACGGCGGCAACCAGAAACACCAACCACCCAGGATGCCAAGCATTCCAAATAAAACCGATCGCCAGAAAAACAACAGCTGCCAAGGGCCAAATTACCGCATGAATCCAGCCATGTTTGCTCGATTCCTCATCTTTCTCATATTCCTTTACATATTCTTCATTGTTGGTAACCAATCGTTCGCCCTCCAATGCCGACCCTGCAATAATGAACAAGTACACAGCAGATGCCCATGCCAGCGGCATTAGCACTAAGAGGGGATCTCTATCAGCCTGACCAGTGTCGTTAGTCAAAAAAGGGATCCCAAAACTTAATATAATGATCACAATTCCGGTGACGATTAATATTCCATACCTTTTACGATTGACCAAGTTTTTCTGTCTAAAATCTTTAATAAACGAATCATCAAAAACTAATGGTTGTGTTTCAAGTTCCTTGTACGCTTTTACGCTAAAGCCTTGCCACACCAAGATAGCCACTCCAACAGCAACGACCATCATAAACAACACATAGCTAAACGCTTCTTGAAAATACATAGGCAATAAGATTGAGGCTATAAGAATAGCCACTCCGGCGGCGATTTTTTTGGCACCCTGCTTCTTACTTAAAAGATAGGCTTCCACAACTTCCTGACTGGCATAATAGCCTTCCTCAGTCGTTCCGTGTTCTCCAATGGACTGATCTTCATCCTTTAACAGGTAATCGAGCGAAACCTGGAATAGCCTGCTCATTTTCACCAGTTTTTCTGTTTCCGGAAATCCTTGACCGTTCTCCCATTTACTAATTGCTTGTCTGGAGACTTGTAGCTTTTCAGCAAATTCCTCTTGGGACCATCCTTTTTGTGCCCTCAGCTTTTTTAGTTTTTGATAAAATTCCATTCTCTTCACCTCACCCTTATCGTAAACCGACAGCCACTATTTATCTATCTATCAGAGGTTGCAACCTTGCCATTTTCCGGTTGCACCTTCGCTTTTTTTGCGTAGCATCGCGATTTTACTCGTTGCAAACACTCGTTAAGCGAGTTTTTGCAGGTGAGATAGCTAGATAGTAATTCTGTAATCAAACCCATGCAGTTACTAATCCGGGTTGTTGCCTCTCCATTCGAATTCCTCCATCCATTTCCACGCAGGTGCGTTCTACGAAAGGCAGAGCTCGCCTGTCAGTCGGTCAGTCGAATAGCCAGACAAACACAGCCCCTCTTGTTAACCGCGAGTTGCTCCTTTCATTTTTGAAGCAAAGCTTTTGTCAGATTCGAAATTTCCTCGATGATAAGTCCAGGTTCATGGTGATGCACATAGTGGCCCGCGCTATCTAATATTATTTGTTTGCTGTTTGTAGACCATTCCGCCAACGCTTCCTGAGACTCCGACCACCCCTGGATCGCTTGCTGATTGATTCCCGATGTGAACCAAATTAGCGGAAGATCCCCAAGATGACCGGCCTCGATTACTTTTTTAGCATTAGACTGCAGATGCAGCATTTCGTCAATGACTGTGTCATTCGAAAAATTTTTCAAGAACATCGCAAGCTGCAATTTCTTGAGCGACTCAGGAATATGTTGCCCATATCCTTCTTCTGGCTGAAGCAAGGTATCGGTAACGGAATCAATATGGGATAGCATACGCAGCACGCCGGTGTTTTTCAACGTTTGCATGATCTTTTGAGCTGCTTTCGAAGGTGTCTCATAGGTCTCGTAAAATGTTGGATTGCCAGCATCAAGCAGAACAATACCCGCAACTTCTTCCGGATGTATCTGGGCAAAGCGAATAGTTTCCAGAGATGCAATGGAATGTGCGACAAAAAGATAAGGGCCCTTCTCCCCGCTCTCATGCAATAAGGTGTGCAATTCTTGCGTAATGATATCAATATCCCTTGGAACCGATGTTTGATCACTCCAGCCATAACCAAAGCGATCATAAACTACCACCCTGGCCTGCTCCGAGAGTTTCTCATGCAACGGGTAGAAATCCACATATGGATTTTCCGTGCCATGCCCCGAAGCCAACACAATGGTCATATCTCCTTCACCTTGTGCGTACACATGCATCTGTTTCTCTTCGACCTCAACCATTGTGCCCAATGGCGGATATCGGGTGGCTTCCGCCTGCTTGCTTCGATCTTGGTAATTGGAACCCGCGATTCCTGACACTACAAGCACCAACACGATAATCAGCACTACTTTCGGCCATCGCTTCTTAAACAACTTTGATTTTTGTTCTGATGCCATACTCAACCCTACTTTCATTTGTTGTTCGTTCATCCCGTTCCAACGAGCTTCATTTGCAATCTTATCTCAATCATGCTATTATCATTATATAAAATAATAATAGATAGTCAAGCAATCCTTATCGTTGCACTTTCAGCAACCTATACAAATACGAGGTGATACTTGTGAAAAAAACCGATTTACTGCTTCATCCTGTACGGATGCGAATCATTCAACAGCTGCTTGCGGGAAAACCTCAAACCATTATGCAATTGGTGGAAGCACTTGGGGATGTGCCGCAAGCAACCTTATACCGCCATATGAAGCTGATGCTGGAATCCAACTTGATTGAAGTTGTCCAAGTCAACAAAATACATGGACAAGAAGAACGCGTCTATGCTGCCGTACAAGAAAATTTGTCCATTTCAGAAAGTGAAGCATACTCCGCTTCTCAAGAGGACCATCTGCGGTACTTCTCCGTCTTCCATACCAATCTGCTGCAACAGGCAACCGCTTATCTGAGCAAAACACCGGTTAAGCAGTACGCGGCAGACGGATTCGGCTACTGGAATGCACCGCTCCATATGACGGATGAAGAATTTGCGTCCTTCGTTGCAACCATCAATGAGCTGCTGGACAAGGTTGCGGCGAATAAGCCAACTTCTGAGCGAAAAACGCGACTTTTTGCTTCGATGATGATTCCGCAACCTCAAAAACCACCAAGTAAAGGAGAATAACGATGAATACTCAATTTCATTTTGACGCTGCTGAAGTCGTCTTGTCGTTTTCCGGGTTAGCAGCCATTACAGGTTTCAAGCGCAAATTGACAATTCCTTATTCCGCGATTATGTCCGTGCAGACAGGACCATTCCAAGAGCGCGTCACGGCATTGCCAACTGGAGGGGTATCTCTGCCCTTTTATCGGACTGGACGCTTTCTCCATAACGGAAAACGCACCTTTATGGCCTACTCGAAACGACATTCAGTCGTAATTCTCGAATTAGCTCCTTCGTCTTTATACCAGCGTATCGTTGTGGAAACCGAACAGCCTGAACAAATCAAGCAGCAGTTAACGGCCCGCTGTCAGCATTTATAATCTGCCTATTCTGAAACATAACTTAACGATTTTCGATAATATGACACGTATGCAAGTCCGCGTCGACGACCCGTTTGCATCCGTCTATCTGAAGTATGTCAATGAAGAAGAAATTTATGAACTGATCCGTAATTTGACAAAAGATTATAGCTACTATATACTCTTCCTCATTGAAATTGCAAATGGAGGGGATTTTTTGATCAAGGCTGGAAAATGGCTATTCTTTCTCGTCGGTATAATCGTTTTAGTGTCATGTGCATCATATTTGGAAGCTGAACCTGAAGAAAAAGAATTTGAATTTGACGGAACTACATTAAACGTGATACAGAATAGTATTCCAACCGATCTTTTTGCCGAAGAACGTGAAAATGTGAAGGTAGTGAGAAAACTACACGTTAAAAACGGCTCGGTTGACGCAGACTGGAGCTTGGTCGACAATACGTTGAACTTGAAAGCCACTTGTTTTGGTCTAGCAAATTGTGATGCACGATTCGAGGTCTACGTTCCTCTTGATGTGGAGGTTCTCCGCAATGGAAAGCCGACGCAGCTTACCGGAAAAGCTGAATGATCTACAATGTGAATATCAGTCGTGCTTGAGGATTTCTTAAAGATTGTAGCAATCTACAAGAAATATAGGAATCGTCAATATGGCATACTATTATCCTGTCAATGGAAAGGAGTTTTGAAAATATGACCAATCCTACCGCTGAACGTTTTATACAAGAGTTGCAGCAACATCAAAATGAAGCGGAAATCGAAAAAATGAAAAAGTTTTTTAAAGGTTCCGATGAAAACACAAAGTGCTTAGGTCTCAACATGCGCACGGTATTCCAAATTGCTAAGCAATTTACGGATATGCCTTTAACCGAAGTCGAACAGCTTCTGGAAAGTGATTATTATGAAGTGAGAATGGGCGCCGTGAGCATTATGGATTTTCAGGCCAAGTCCAAGAAAATCTCCGACGATCAAAGACAGGCACTGTACGAACTGTATATAAGGAGACATGATCGAATCAACAACTGGGACTTTGTTGATCGTGCCGCGCCATCTGTAGTCGGAAACTATTTGCTGGATAAACCGAAGGATAAACTGTACGAAATGGCACACTCCTCTGATATTTGGGAACGAAGAACAGCTATGGTAAGTACGTATAGCTTTATCAAACAAGGAAACACCGAGGACACCTTTGCCATCGCTGAAATACTGGTAAACGATCCGGAAGAATTAATTAACAAGGCAGTTGGCAGTTTTATTCGTGAAGCCGGCAAAAAAGACGAAGAAAAGCTGAAGTCTTTCCTGAATAAGCACGCTCGCACCATGCCCAGAACCACCTTAAGGTATGCAATCGAGAAGTTTGATAAAAGTACAAGAGACTACTACTTAAATTTAAAGAAGAGTTAGCGTTATAATAAAGTAGATCATTAAAGGCAGCCCTTCTTGTCCAAAAGGGCTGCCTGGTTTTATTATGTCGCCCATGAATGCACATTTTTAGCCGATGAGCGCATGACAGAACAGAAAGCTCAGTAAAATGTTTTTAATTCCCGACTTCTGCTAAACTTATATGCGGCAATCAGAAAGAACATCAATGCGAAGGCCAGCAAAATAACAAGATTCAACAAGACGTCACTGAGCATACTGCCCTCCTGCAGTTGACCAATCGTTTCAAGCAGCCAATATTGCGGCAAAAATTCTGCGATACTTTGCATGTAAGTCGGCATGACCTCTACCGGGAACATGCATCCGGCCAAAAGACTAGTCGGAATAATGATCAAGGTCTGCCAGGCGTTGGCCTTCATCGAATTGTCCGCAAGTGCAACGATCATGAGAGACAAGCTGACCGCTACCAGGGCAAAAAACATCAAAACGATAAACAGCAGCCAAGCCGATATGCCCGGGCTCATTTGAAAAAAGACCATCATAACTAGCAATGTAACTCCAATTTGGAGCATCATGACCAGCATGTTTACAATCATATTGGATGCTGTATACATATTGCCCGTCACAGGCGCGCACAACAGTCGCTGATAAGTTCGGTTTTCTTTTTCCTTGATCATTATTCCAGATAAACTGACCGCGGAAAACATCATCAAAATAAGCAGATAACCAATCGACTGTTTAGACATGCTGTTTGATACGGATTGATCTTCAATTTGAACAGTAGACAACTGAAAATCACTTTCGTTATATTGTTCGTACAGCACCCTGAAATCCTCCTCGCCTTGCGCCACGTCACCTATAGCCGCAATTCTGGCGATCCACATGTTGAAATACGACTTGACATATGACGTGACCGCTTGTCCTTGGATCGATACGATTCGAACGTTCTGAGGATTTCCGCTGCTCAAAGTCGAGGCAAATCCGTCTGGAAAAATGAATACGGCATCCAGTTCTCCCGCCACAAGGCGTTCGTTCATTTCCGACTCGCTGATGATTTCTGTAGATACATTATCCAAATTGTCTACGAAAGAGATCGCATCTTTCGTAAGACTTTGCTCGCCATCTTGATTGACGATCCCAATGTACAATGCACTGGTAGACGAATTTGCAAACATTAGAGAGGCAAGTACAATACCGATGACGGGCAACAGCAAATAAACAACCCAATTTCGATAATTTTTAAATGTCGTTATCAAGGTTTTTCGTACAAGCCAAATCGTTTGTTTCAATTTACAGCCCCTCCCGCCTGCGCAGTAAATATGTCGTCGCAATTAATAACAATGCGGCGCCGCAAATATTAAACAGCATAGCCTGAGTGGCGGCAGAACTCGCTTCTGTGTATATGGCTTGGAAGATACCTTGATTCGTCCAGCCAAGCGGAGACATATTCGCCAACACCCCCAGAAAGCCACCAGCATCTTGAATGGCAAAATAAGCGCCGCCGAAAAAAGCTTCCAGCTGAACGATGATCATAAGCACCACTCCAGATGCGCTGCCTTGAAGCAAATAACCCATCCCGATGCCGAGCGAGAGAGCAAACACAATTTGCGAGAACAAGACAGCAAATACCAAAGCAAGTCGCTCGCCCCAATAGGCTTCGAACATCATCGAGCTAAAAAAAACAATAAGGATAACAAACATGGCGTTCAAGAAAAACGTTCCGGCAATTTTACCGATAAAAATTTGCAGTCTTGTAACAGGTGCTGCCAGCAACCGCAGCGCTGTATTTCGCTTCCGTTCGCTCTCCATTAGCTGCCCGGCCGTCAAAGCACTAAAAAGGATGATTAATGTTGTCATGGTGATCGCATAATAGTCCATTGCACCCGGCTGCCTGTCGGCATGTATGGAAACCTCCTCTACATGATTGATTACATTGTCTATGCTTTGCGCCGCTGTATCGTCCACTCTTTCCCTTCCTGTGATCACGGTTTCGAGATTGTATCCCATAGCAAATGCGGTAAGCATTCCTTTAACCATACTATTTTCAAGTTCGCTGCGATCGTTGCCATAGTATTCTATCCCGTCGCCAGAAATCGTCACATACCCCGTGTAGCGACCGTTCTGTACATCCTGTACGGCTGCTTCATAGCCCCTCCCCGCTTGTTCAAAAAAGAACCCGGACTGCTCCGCTACTCGAACAAACGACTCCCAAGATTCCTGAAGCATACTATCACCGGTTTCAAGCTGAGTAAGCAACCTTATTTCATTAATCTCAGCACTACTGTTAAAGGCATTGCTGAGCACCGTCCCCAAAATGAACATAAGCAAAAGGGGAGTCGCCAGCATAAATACCAACATTTTCGGATCACGAAACGTCTTCAGCTCTTTCAGTGCGATTCGTAAAACGTTCAACGGCTGCACCTCCTTAACTTCCAGTTTTCATGTTTATTCACGCAAACTTCGGCCTGTCAGCGTCAGAAAGACCGTTTCCAGACTAGGCCGCATCGTCTTTATAGAAACAATTTTCACATTTTCACTGATCAACATGCGAATAATGTCATTCATGTTGTTCACTTCCGCAGCCGTACTTATAATGACTTTGTCATCTGTCATATGGGCGGTATTCACGCCCACAATGCCTTGCAATTTTTCTGCGCGAAAGTGTTCCGCAGATCGAACCTCGATTTCAATTTGAGTTTGCTCTGCAATAATGCTCTTGAGCTGTTCTTTGGTCCCTTCCACGATGATTTTCCCATGATCGATAATGGCGATGTGTGAACAAATTTCCTCTACTTCATCCATGTAGTGGCTTGTATAAATAATCGTGCAGCCCGCTTCATTCAACTTTTTGACGGATTGCAAAATATAGTTTCTCGTTTGTGGGTCGATCCCCGCAGTCGGTTCATCCATGATGATCAATTGAGGCTGATGGGCGATGGCACAAGCAATATTCAGTCTCCTCTTCATACCCCCTGAAAATTTTTCCGGATAAACATGCTGTTTGTCCGTGAGTCCGACAAAGTCCAGCGCCTTTGCCACACTCTTCTTCAATTTATCTCCTCTTAATCCATACAACCCGGCAAAAAAAGCTACATTGTCATAGGCGCTCATGTTCTCATATATAGCCAGTTCTTGAGGTACAACGCCAATGTTCGCCTTGGCAAATTTACGGTGCTTGGCGATATCCTTTCCAAGTAGCTTGATCTTCCCATCCGTAACGGTCAGCAGCGAGACGATCATATGAATCGTTGTGCTTTTTCCGGCTCCGTTCGGACCAAGAAAGCCGAAAATTTCTCCCTCCTTTACGGAAAGGGAAATATGGTCTACGGCGATAAAATCACCGAACTTTTTCGTTAATTTCTCAATCTCAAGCACATTCATCTGAGCATCCTCCCCTCCATGATAGGGTTATCATATAAAAAAGGATGCACCTGTACCAGTGCACAAGTTCATCCTTCCCCATGAGATTCTTCACATTTTTTATAAGGGATCAGCGTTGTTACCGAAAAGCCGCCTGAACCGTCGACAATAACCGTCCCTCCGATGGTGGAAGCCCTCTCTTCCATCCCGATGATACCCATTCCTTTGATTACTTGCCTTTCTCCATTGCCGTTATCGGAGACCATACATTTAATCATCGTATTCAACACCTGAATATGGACTGTCACGACGCTGGCCTGTGCATATTTCATCGTATTTGTTAACGATTCCATCATGTTCTCCTCGAAGATCTTCCAGTGAATCGGGGCAATCCTATCGAGATTGCCTTCATGCGTCAAGAATATTCGAATCGGTTGCGTTGCGGAAAATTGCTCGGTAAGCCGTTTCATGCGGCGCAATCCAAGCTGTTCCGTCAGCGGCTTCATATTTTTGAGCACGAGACGAATGCGCTCAATGCCTTCTTTGGAGATATGGATGGCATTCTGCAGCAATTCGGCCGTTTTTGCAGGATCGTTATCCATCAGCCGCTTTGCTGCCTCCATTTGAATCAAGGCTCCTGTCATGGAGTGGCCGATTTGATCATGAACCTCCTGCGACAGTCGGTTGCGTTCCTCCAGTTTATAAGCATGCTCCGCTTGCCTCATAAATTCTTCATTTTGCGCCAACCGCACCGTTAGCTGATGTATATCGTTTCTCATCCGGTCCGTTTCATCAGATAAATACTGCACCTTGCTTTCGTAAATGTTTAGCATCGTCAAAAACACAAACCCCAGTGCGGCAAACAATCCGTAGTCCAGCAGCCATTCATTGGGCAGGACGACAAGCGGGATGAACACAATAGCCGCTCTGAGCCAATGATTTCGAAACAGCTGTGCGGCCAACTCATACAAATTAACAGGAATAAGCACAACCAAAAGCGGATACAGAGCATAATGGAAAACAACCAGAACAGCGATGGAGCATGCTATCATGACGAGCTTCAGGTATCTTCCGATCAAATGAAAGGAAATATTCAAGCTTACATAGATCAGGATAAACAACGTCATCCATGGTGATACAACAGCACCGGACATAAAGTATGAAACGACCGCATAGAGCAGCATCATGACTTTGAGGCTGATGATCCACAATTCCAACTGGTTATGCTTCATCTACTTACCTTCCCCGGTCAAATAATAAATCGCGATTTGGGTACGATGCGCGAAGCCGGTCTTGCCCAATATCGAAGTAACGTGGTTGGCAACCGTCCCTTCAGATATAAACAGCTTTTCTGCAATTTCTCTGTTAGTCAAACCTTTCGCGATCAAAGCCATAATCTTCAGTTCTCTCTCGGTGAACGGGCTAGTGTCAAAGCTGTATCCCGCATTTTTCGCCCCATCTTCATATCTCGGACTAAGGCTAAATCCGGATCTCATCTTATCCAAAACCGTATCTTGCAACACATGGTGGCCGTTGTACACTGTTCTTATCGCATCGCGTATTTTTTCAGGATCGTTATTTTTCAGCAAATATCCGCTGGCACCGTATTTTAATGCATCCTCAATGAAGGTGTCGTCATCAAAAGTGGTCAATATTAAACACTTAGCAGAAGTGCGTTCCCTGATAAGCTTAGTTGCTTCCAGCCCATTCATGTTAGGCATACGCACATCAAGCAAAGCGACATCTACAGTATATTGCTCACAATACTTGACGGCTTCCTGTCCATCCATAACCGTCGCAAGAACCTCAAACTCCTCAAACGTGGATAAAATGATTTTCATCCCCTCACGTATAAGGGAGTTGTCATCCGCGACAATAACTTTTATTTTCAATAAGTCCACCCCCATTCCGATGATTAACAATAGGATAACACCCTAACTAGAACATCGCATAGTGGTAGGCGAAATAGAGGGGAAGTTCTTTATGAGCAACAGTTGTTACTGTCAGTCAACTTCAAGATCCACCTCCCATTGCATCCTGCGGCGAAAATCCAAAGTAATGTGTTATGTATGGATGCAAAAAAAAGTTGAGTCCGTATAATTG